>NZ_JBJLSE010000019.1:0-52796 GCF_050871845.1 Kineococcus arenarius subsp. arenarius | reverse complement strand
CCGCCCCCCCCCCGCCCCCCCCCCCCCCCCCCCACGCCCCCGCGGGCACACCTCCCCCGGGCCCCCGCCCCCCCGACCAACAACACGGAAGAAGGGAGGGGCGGGGTCGCGACGGGGCCGGAGGCAGCGGGTGGGCGGGCTGCGGGCGGTGGGCGGGGCTCGTAGGGTCGGGGCATGGACCTCGAACGCCCCGTCGCACCGGACCCGTACTCGCTGCTGCCGAAGGTGCCGTCCTTCACGCTGACGTCCACCGACGTCGCCCAGGGCGAGCCGATGGCCGAGGCGCACGCGAGCGGGAACACGTCCCCGCAGCTGTCCTGGTCCGGCTTCCCGGAGGGCACGAAGTCGTTCCTGCTCAACGTCTTCGACCCCGACGCCCCCACCCCGGCCGGCTTCTGGCACTGGACGGTCGTGGACCTGCCCGTCACCGTGACGAGCCTGCCCACCGGTGCGGGCGCGCAGCCCGCACCCGAGGGCGCCACCGTGCTGCGCAACGACATGGGCACCGCCGACTACACCGGCGCCGCTCCCCCGCCCGGCGACCGCCCGCACCGCTACGTCTTCGCCGTGCACGCCCTGGACGTGGAGTCCCTGGGGCTGCCCGAGGGCGCCACCCCCACCGTCGCCGCGTTCATGAGCCTCGGCCACGTGCTGGCGCGCGCCACGCTCGCCCCCGTCTACTCCCGGTGAGCACCGCACCCGCCGAGGCCCAGAAGGTCGCCGGGACGCTGGAGCTGCTGCCCGCCGCCGAGCACCCCGAGCTGCTGCCGCCGCAGGTGGCCGCGGCGCTGCCGCAGGGGGCGTGGGTGTGCGCGATCGACCCGGACGTGGCCGACACCGCCGCCCTCGTGGAGGCGGCAGGGGTGCCGCCGGCGGGGTCGGCGAACTGCGTGGTCGTGGCCGGCAAGCGCGCCGGTGACGAGCGCGTCGCGGCGTGCGTGGTGCTGGCCACCACCCGCGCCGACGTCAACGGCGCCGTGAAGAAGGCCCTGGACGTGCGCAAGGCGTCGTTCCTGCCGCAGGAGCGGGCCGTGGCCGAGTCGGGGATGGAGTTCGGCGGCATCACCCCGGTGGGGCTGCCGGACGGGTGGCGGGTCCTCGTGGACCGCGCCGTGGCGGCCTCGCCGTGGGTGCTCATCGGTTCCGGGGTGCGCCGCTCCAAGCTCGTGGTGCGCGGCGCGGACGTCGCCGCGCTGCCCGGCGCGGAGGTCGCCGACATCGCCCTGCCGGGCTGAGCGGTGCTGCTGGTGGCGCGCGGCCGGCGCGCCGCGGACGCGGCGTGGGAGGACTACGCGTTGCCGGCGCGCTGGCCGTCGTGGTCGCCGCAGATCGCCGGGGTGGACTGCTCCGCGCCGCGCATCGCCGCCGGCGTCACCGGCACCGTGCGGGCGCCGCTGGGGGTGCGCCTGCCGTTCCGGGTGACCGCCGTGGACGAGCCCTCGCGCACCTGGCGGTGGCGGGTGGGTGCCGGGCCGCTGGTCGCCGAACTGGAGCACCGGGTGGTCTCGGTGCCCGGCGGCAGCCTCACCGAGCTGCGGCTGACCCCGGCGCTGCTGGTCGCGCCGTACGCGCCGCTGGCGTGGGTCGCCCTGCGCCGCCTCGTCAGCGGGAGTGTCGGCGGGGGTGTCAGCGCGGACGCGTCTGCCACAGCGCCACCGCGCTGGCCGCGGCGACGTTGAGGCTGTCCACCCGTTCGTCCATGGGGATGCGCACCGCCACGTCGGCACAGGCGAGCGCCTTCCGGCTGAGCCCGTCGCCCTCGGTGCCCAGCAGCAGCGCCAGGCGCTCGGGGGCGCGGAACTCCCCCAGGTCCACCGCGTCGTCGGCCAGCGCCAGCGCCGCGACGGTGAACCCGTTGCGGCGCAGCAGGTCCAGGTCGCCGGGCCAGGTGGTGGCGCGCGCCCACGGCAGGTGCAGGACGGTGCCCATCGAGACCCGCACGCTGCGCCGGTAGAGCGGGTCGGCGCAGCGGGGGCTGACGAGGACGCCGTCGACGCCGAACGCGGCGGCGGAACGGAACAGCGCCCCGACGTTGGTGTGGTCCACGACGTCCTCGAGGACCACGAGCCGGCGCGGGCCGGGCCCGAGGGCGTCCAGCAGGACGGTGGTGTCGCGCTGCGGCGGGCGGTGCATCGAGGCGATGGCGCCGCGGTGCAGGTCCACGCCGGTCAGCCGGGCGAACGCCTCGACGGGGGCGAGCAGGACGGGGACGTCGGGCGGCAGGACGTCGGCGAGCTCGTCGGCGCGGGCGGGGCTGAGCAGGAACGAGCGGGGCCGGTGCCCGGCGGCCAGCGCCCGGCGGACCACCTCGACGCCCTCGGCGAGGAACAGGCCCTCGGCGGGTTCGCGGCGGGCGCGCAGCTGCACGTCCTTCAGGTGGGTGTAGTCGCGCAGCAGGTCCGCGTACCGGTCATCGGTCAGGTCGTCGAGCTCGATCCGCGGCACGCCGGGACGCTACCCGGCACCGCTCTGCGCTCGACACCCGCCTCCCCGTGGTGATCATGCACGGTCGAGCGTTCACCCGTGCAAGATCACCACGGGGAGGTGTCGAGCGGCGAGAGCTCGAAGGGCTCAGCGCACGGCGGGGTCGCGGGGCAGCGCGGCCGCGTGGGCGCCGGCCTCGACGTCGCGGGTGGCGCGCTCGAGGTCGAGGACGTCGTGCAGCATCCCGGCGGTGGCCTCGGGCAGCGCGCGGTCCAGGTCGAGGACGGGCCCGGGGTGGGCCAGCAGGAAGCCCTGGGCGGCGTCGCAGCCCATGCGCCGCAACGCCCCCAGCTGCTCGGGGGTCTCCACGCCCTCGGCGATGACGCCGACGCCCATGTTGCGGGCCATGCCGATGATGCCGGCGACGACGGCCTCGTCCTGGCGGCGCCGGCCCAGGCCGGCGATGAAGTGCCGGTCCACCTTGACGTGGTCCACGGGCATCGTCTGCAGGTGCGACAGGGAGGAGACGCCGCGGCCGAAGTCGTCCACGCCCACGCGCACGCCCATCATGCGCAGCGCGTGCAGGGTGCTGAAGCCGGCGTTGGCGTCGGCGACGAGCAGCTCCTCGCTGACCTCCACCAGCAGCGCGTTGCCGGCCGCGCCGGGCGGCTGCTCGGCGGCCACGGCGTCGAGCAGCTGCCCGCCGGCCAGCTGGCGCGGGGAGACGTTGACGGAGACGGTGAAGTCGCAGTCGTCGCCCTCGCGGCCGTACCACTCCGACAGGGTCCGCCACGCCTCGCGGATGACCCACTGCCCGATCGGCACGATCAGGCCGGTGCGCTCGGCCAGGGGCACGAAGTCGCCGGGGTGCAGCAGGCCGCGGCGGGGGTGCTGCCAGCGCAGCAGGGCCTCCACGCCCTGCACGTGCCCGTCGGTGAGGTCGACGATGGGCTGGTAGTGCAGCCGCAGCTGCCCCTGCTCCACGGCCATCGCCAGGTCCACCTCGGTCTGGGAGGCGTCCACGGCCTGGGCCTGCATGTGCTCGTCGAACAGCTCCGAGCGCGCCTTGCCGCCCTCCTTGGCGCGGTAGAGGGCGGCGTCGGCGCGGCGCAGCAGCTTGGAGGCGTCGCCCTCGTCGCTCGCCAGGGCGATGCCGACGCTGGGGGTGATGGTCAGCGAGCGGTCCGGGCCGACGGTCACGGGGCGGTCGGCGATGGAGGACACGACGCGCTCGGCGATGCGGCTGGCGGTGAGGTCGTCGGCGAGGTCCTCGCACAGCACGGCGAACTCGTCACCGCCGAAGCGGGACACGGTGTCCTCGGGGCGCACGGCGGCGCGCAGCCGGTGGGCGACCTCGATGAGCACGGCGTCGCCGGCGGCGTGACCGTGGGTGTCGTTGACCTTCTTGAAGCCGTCCAGGTCGAGGTAGAGCACGGCGCAGCCGCGCGAGCCGCGCCGGGCCAGGGCGTGCTGGAGGCGGTCGGTGAACAGCTGGCGGTTGCCGAGGTCGGTGAGCGGGTCGTGCAGGGCCTGGCGCAGCGCCGCGTCGAGCAGGTCCTGGCGCTGGCGGGCGTCCTCGTCCACGCGCTCGGCGGACTTCACGGCCAGCGCGAGCAGCAGCAGGGCGCTGACGAGCCCACCGCACAGGGCCGCCAGCAGCGTGGCCAGGCTGGGCGGGCCGTCCAGGGCGCGCTGCGCGAGCGCCACGACGCCCACGACCACGAGCGGGGACGCCACGGCCCACGGCACCACGCGGGCGCGCACGTCGTCACCGGCCCGGTGACGCGCGGACCAGGGCCACAACGTCATGGCCTGCCCTCCCTCCCCACCGGTGCGAACCGGCGCCCGTCCCCGGATCGTCGAAGCCTCGCGCGTCACTGCACTGCGTGACAAGGGGAACACGCTGCCGCAGGGGCGGCACCTCAGCAACCCCACCCGTCACCCGATCGGGTGCCTCGTCAGGTGCACCGGCGGGTCAGCGCGGCCGGAGGCGGTAGCGCTGCAGCGGGAGAGCCGGTGCGCCGGCGGGAGGGCGGGTGCGGTCAGGCGGCCTCGCCGCGAGCCGGCACCACCGCCTCGGCGGCGCCCGCGTCCCGGACGCGGGGGGCGTCCACCTCGTCCCGCCCCTCGCTGCCGGGGACGCTCAGGCCCAGCGCCCGCAGGTTGCGGGCCAGGGCGGCGGTGCGGTGCGCCCAGCGCAGCGCCGCACCGGTCAGCAGGGCACCGCCGGCGACGAGCGCGGCCGTGCCGGGGCCGGCCTGGGCGAACAGCACCACGGAGGCCACCAGCCCCGTGGCGGGCACGGCGGTGGCCAGGACCGGCTGCAGGCGCACGACGCGCGGACCGCTCGGCTCGGGCAGCGGGTGGGGCTGGGGAGTGCTCACGGGCCGTTCCTCCGGGTGCGTCGCGCGGCGCCGCCCGGTGCGGGGGGCGCTGCCCCAGTGTCACCACGTGATCACATGACGGCGCTGTGCTTAAACGCGCACTCACCCGCGTGGCGGCGCACCACCCCCCGGACGGCCCACCGGCGCCGCACCCGCCCCGGTCGGTCCGCGGCGGTCAGTCCACCCCGATCACTCCGCCCCGGCCAGCACGCGCCGGCGGTCGTCGGGGTCGCGGGCGGTCAGCCGCGCCGCGTCCAGGGCCTGCAGCAGCGGCAGCGCCACCCGGCGGGAGGTGCCCAGCGCCCCGCGGGCCTGGCTGGCGGTGAACGGCTGCGGCAGGCCGGCCAGCTCCCGCGCGGCCAGCCGCAGCGCCCCCGGGGCGAGCACCACGCCCTCGGCGACGCGTTCCAGGCGCCCGGCGCGCACGGCCGCGGCCAGCTCGCTGCGCCCCAGTCCCAGCTCCCGCAGCCGCTCGGCGTCGGGGGCGGCGAACGGGCGGGCGGCGAGGTCGTCCAGGACGGCGGCCACGGCGCGCGCCACCCGCGGCGGCAGCTCCCCGGCGGCCGCACCGGCCACCACGCGCCCGTCCACCACGCGCAGCGGCGGGCGCAGGGCGGCCAGCACCAGCGCCCGGTCCGGCAGGGCCAGTGCCCGGCGGGCCTCCTCGACCGGCAGTCCGGGCTGCAGGGGGTCGGCGGCGGCGTGCTCGGCGACCAGCGCGGCCAGCCGCTGCGCCACCTGCTCCAGCAGGCCCGGCGCCACGTGCCAGTCCCCCGCCACGGGCGTGGTGCGCACGTCCACGCCCATGGCGCGCAGGTCCGCGCCGCGCACCACGCGGCGGCGGCGCAGCTCGGAGGTCTCGTCGGGCTCGCCGTGCAGGCCGTGCAGGTCGGCGGCGCGGGTCGCGGCGGCGCCGCGCCGGCGCAGCGCGGGCGGGCGCACGTCGAGCACGACGCCCGCACCCAGGACGAGGTGGCGGGTGGGGTCGCGCAGCAGGAGCCGGTCGCCCAGCACCAGCGGCAGCGGCGCGGCCAGCTGCAGGCGCACCAGCAGGTCGGGCCCGTCGGTGCCCAGCGGGCGGGTGCGGGCGGGCACGGCGGCGGAGCCCGCGTGCACGACGATGCGGGCGGGCAGCGGTTCCGGCTCGCCGTCGGCGCGCCCGCCCGGGCAGCGCACGTCGACCACGCCGGTGCGCACCGACCAGCCGGGGGTGAGCAGGGCGTCGCCGCGGGTGACGTCGCCGCGCTCCACGCCGCGCAGGTTCACCGCGACGCGGGCCACGCCGCTGGCCCGGGCCACGTCCTGCTCCAGGCTCTGCAACCCGCGCACCCGCACGCGGCGCACCCCGGACGCGGTGGCCAGGTCCAGCTCGTCGCCGCCGCGCAGCGTGCCGGCCCCCAGGGTGCCGGTGACGACCGTGCCGGCCCCGCGGACCGTGAAGGCGCGGTCCACCCACAGGCGCACGGGGGCGTCGGCCGGCGGTGCCGGCACGGCGGCCAGGACGCCGGCCAGCGCGCTGCGCAGCTCCGGCAGGCCGGCGCCGGTGACGGCGCTGCACGCCACGGCCGGCACCCCGGCCAGGGTGGTGCCGGCGAGGTGCTCGCGGGCGGCGGCCAGGGCGCCGGCGGGGTCGGCCAGGTCGGCGCGGGTGACCACCAGGAGCCCGTGGCGCACCCCGAGGGCGTCCAGCGCGGCCAGGTGCTCGGCGGACTGCGGCATCCACCCGCCGTCGGCGGCCACCACGAGCAGCGCCACCGGCACGGGCCCCACCCCCGCCAGCGTGGTGGGCACGAACGAGGCGTGCCCGGGGACGTCGACGAACGCGACGGTGCCCGCGCCGGGCAGCTGCGCCCACGCGAAGCCCAGGTCGATCGTCAGGCCGCGGCGCTTCTCCTCCGCGAGCCGGTCCGGGTCGGTGCCCGTCAGGGCCCGCACCAGGCTGGACTTGCCGTGGTCGACGTGACCGGCGGTGGCGACGACGTGCACCCCTAGACCCCCGTTCCCCGCGCCGCGCGCAGCACGGCGCCGGCGACCTCGGCGTCCGCGGAGCCGTCCACGCACCGCAGGTCCAGCAGCAGCCGGCCGCGCTCCAGGCGCCCCGCGACGGGCGGCTCCCCCAGCCGCAGCGGTGCGGCCAGCGCCTCGTCCAGCGCGACGGCCGCGGAGGGCAGCTGCACCCCGGGCGCGCCGCCGCCGCCGACGACGGCGGCGGCGTCGACCACCTCGGCGTCCACACCACCGGCGCGCAGCGCTCCGGCGAGCGCCGCGCACCGCTCGCGCAGGACGGCGACGTCGGCGTGCAGGGCCCGGTGGGTGGGGGTGGCGGTGGTGCGCAGGGTGGCCTCCAGGGCGGCGAGGGTGAGCTTGTCCACGCGCAGCGCCCGCGCCAGGGGGTGCCGGCGCAGCCGCTCGACGAGGTCGGCGCGGCCCAGCAGCAACCCGGCCTGCGGGCCGCCGAGGAGCTTGTCGCCGCTGGCGGTGACCAGGTCGGCGCCGGCGCGCAGGGCCGTGGCGGCGTCCGGTTCACCGGGCAGGAGCGGTTCGGGGGCCAGCAGCCCGGAACCGGTGTCGACGACGACGGGAACGCCCAGGCCGGTGAGGTCGCCGGCGTCCACGCCGGCGGTGAAGCCGGTGACGACGAAGTTGGAGGGGTGGACCTTCAGGACCATGCCGGTGTCCGGCCCGATCGCGGCGGCGTAGTCGGCGCGGGTGGTGCGGTTGGTGGTGCCGACCTCGCGCAGGCGCGCGCCGGTGGAGACCAGCAGGTCCGGCAGGCGGAACCCGTCGCCGATCTCGACCATCTCCCCGCGGCTGACGACGACCTCGCGGCCGGCGGCCAGCGCGGTGGCGGCCAGGACGAGGGCGGCGGCGCCGTTGTTGACGACGTGCACGTCGCCGGCGTCGGGCACCGCGGCGCGCAGGGCGGCCAGGGCACCGCGCCCGCGCCGGGCGCGCCGGCCGGTGGCCAGGTCCATCTCGACGTCGGTGGCGCCGGCGGCGGTGGCGACGGCGTCCACGGCTGCGGGGGCGAGCTGGGCGCGCCCGAGGTTGGTGTGCAGGACGGTGCCGGTGCAGTTCAGCACGCGCCGCGCGGTGGCGGTGGGGGGCAGGGCGGCCAGGACGGCGGGCACGACGTCGCCGGGCGCGACCTGCCCGGCGCGCACCCGCTGCTGCACCTCCCGCACGGCGGCCTTGACGCTCTCGCGCCCGCGCGCGCCGATGGCGGCGGCCAGCTCCGGGGCGGCCAGGACGGCGTCGGTGCGGGGCACGGCGCGGCGCGGGTCCTGCGGGCTCTCGGGCTGGGTGGCGGTCGGGGCGGCGGGCACGGTGGCCGAACCTACCCCCGGGCACCCACCCGGGGGCCAGGGCGTGCGCCGGCGGGGGTGCGCGCTGGCGGAGGCGGATGGGAATCGAACCCACCTGACCGAGGTGCTCGGTCACGTCGGTGTTGAAGACCGCGGGGGCCACCAGGCACCCGTACGCCTCCCCGCTCAGCGTGCGGGGGCCAGCCTGCCACACGCGCGGCGCGGGCCTACGGTGAGCGCCGTGACGACCACGGACCCCACGGCGACGGTGCGCCTGACGCAGTACGCGCACGGCGGCGGCTGCGCGTGCAAGATCCCCCCCGGGGAGCTGGAGGAGATGGTGGCGGGGCTGGCGCCGCCGCCGGGCGAGGACCTGCTCGTGGGGGTGGGCGACGACGCCGCCGTCGTGCGGGTGCGCAGCGGGCTGGCGGTGATCGCGACGGCGGACTTCTTCACCCCCGTGGTGGACGACGCCTACGCGTTCGGGCGGATCGCGGCGACGAACGCGCTGTCCGACGTGTACGCGATGGGCGGCACGCCGCTGGTGGCGGTGAACCTGCTGGGATGGCCGCGCGAGGTGCTGCCGCCGGAGCTGGCGCGCGAGGTGCTGCGCGGTGGCGCCGACGCGGCGGCGGCGGCCGGTTGCCACCTGGGCGGCGGGCACAGCATCGACGACCCGGAGCCGAAGTACGGGATGGCCGTGACCGGCACGGGCGACCCGGAGCGCCTGCTGCGCAACGACGCGGCGGTGGCGGGGGTGCCGATCACGCTGACGAAGCCGCTGGGCCTGGGGGTGCTGAACAACCGGCACAAGCAGACCGGGGAGGTCTTCGAGCAGGCGGTGGCGGTGATGACGACCCTGAACGCGCACGCCTCGGAGGCGGCACTGGCGTCGGGGGCGCGCTGCGCCACCGACGTGACGGGGTTCGGGCTGCTGGGGCACCTGCACGAGATCGCCCGCGCCAGCGGGGTGAGCGCGGTCGTGGACGCCGCGGCGGTGCCGTACGTGGACGGTGCGCGCGAGTCGCTGGCGGCCGGGTTCGTGCCCGGCGGCAGCCGCCGGAACCTTCAGTGGGTGCGCCCGAGCCTGGACGCCGGGCGCACCGGCGAGGACGAGCTGGTGCTGCTGGCCGACGCGCAGACCTCCGGCGGGCTGCTGGTGGCCGGTGAGGTGCCCGGGTACCCGGTCGTGGGCGAGTTCGTCCCGGCCCGCGACGGCGTGACCATCGCCGTCCGCTGACCCCCCGGCCGCCTCCGCCCCGCGGTGATCTTGCACGGGTGAAGGTTCAACCGTGCAAGATCACCGCGGGGGTCGGGAGGGTCAGGGGGCGTCGCGGCCGCTGCCGCGGGGGGCGCCGGCGGTGGCGGAGTCGTCGGAAGTGCCGGCCGGCTTCGACGCGTCCTGCGGCGTGCCGCGCAGGTACAGGAACCAGTAGGCGACCCCGACGAGCACCGCGCCGCCGATGGCGTTGCCGAGCCCGGCGAAGAGCCAGTTGGCCAGGATGTCGCCCCAGCCGAGGCCGGGGGTCCCGGCCCAGTACGCGGCGGGCAGGAAGAACATGTTGGCGACGACGTGGTCGAACCCGAGGGCCACGAACGCGGTGATGGGGAAGAAGATCGCGAGGATCTTGCCGGCGACGTCCTCCGCCGCCAGCGACATCCACACCGCCAGGCACACCAGCCAGTTGCAGCCGATGGCTCGCAGGAACACCTCGAGGTTGCTCTCCGCCAGGGCCTTGCCGGACGCGATGGACGACAGCCGCTCGAACGTCGCGGCGGCCGTGGTGCCGTCCTCGGCACCCGGGCCGCCGATCACCCCGGTCTGCACCGCGAGGAAGTAGGCCACGAACAGCGAGCCCACCAGGTTCCCGGCCAGCACCAGGCCCCAGTTGCGCGCCAGGCGCCCCCAGGTGGCCTTGCGCCGCATGAGCGCCATCGGCACCAGCGCCATGTTCCCGGTGAGCAGTTCCGAGCCGGCGATGAGGACGAGGATCAGGCCAAGGCTGAACACCGCGCCGGTGATCAAGGTGACGGCACCGCCCCAGATGGCCCGGTCCATGCCGGCGCTGACGTCGACGGCCAGCAGGCCCGCGATGCCGATGTAGGCACCGGCGAGGAAACCGCCGACGAGGAGCTTGCCGACGCTCAGGTGGGCTTTCTTCTCCCCCGCCGCCACGGCGGCGACGGCGATCTGGTCGGGTGACTTGAACGCCACGGTCCCTCCCCGGGGTGGTGCTGTGTGCGTGCTACGTGCGGGTCTCCTGGGCGCTGTCCTGCTGGACTCCCCCGTCCTCGGCGCGGTGGTCCTGCTGCTCGCGCGCGGCGCGGTCCCGCAGGCGCTCGCGCTGGGGGACGACGACGTACTTGGGGTCCTTCGCGGAGGCCACCCCGGCCTCGAAGACGGCCACGCGCGTCAGCAGCGACCCGGCCAGCAGGCTGGCGCCCGCGGCGGCGGACAGCAACCGGGAGCGGCGGCCCAGGACCGCGCCGGCGGCACCGGCGAGGGTGAGCGCCCGGGCGGTCTTCAGGAACCTGCCGGGCCGGCCGTGGTGGAACGGCTCGCTGACGATGCCGTGCTCGTTCTCCATCCGGTGGGCCGCGGTCAGTTCCAGCCCGGCGCCGATCACGGCGGCGGTGCGGGCGGTGCCGGCCTGCGCCAGGGGCGCCAGCAGCATCCCGGCGCCGGCTCCGCTGGCCAGGGCGCTGCCGGCGAACACGAACGGCAGTTCCCGGTACGGCTCGTGCCAGCTCGGCACGGCGGTGTCGGCGAACAGCACCGCGGTGTAGGTCGCCAGCAGCGGGGCGGTCAACGCCGCCCCGGCTCCGGCGAGGGCACCAGCCGGCCCGGCGACCTTGCGCGCCAGGCCCAGGAGGCCGTGCCGGGGCAGCAGCGGAGCGACCTCCGAGACGGCGGCGGCCCCCGCCAGCGGCCCGTACGCGGAGAGGATCCACGTGCCCACGGACATCGGCGAGGTGGGTTTGGCGACGCGCAGCATCTGGTAGAAGCGCTCGGGCCGGCCCAGGTCGGCGATGAGGAAGTAGGCGCTGGCGCCGACCGCCCCGAGGGCGGTCAGCCGCAGGCCGCGGCGCGCGCCGACGTCCCCGCGCAGGTTCGCCACCGCGCCGAGCATCGAACTGCCGGCGGCGAGCCCGCCGGTGAACAGGTAGTAGGCGATGTCGTGCTCCCACACGGGCGGCTTGAGCACCGCGCGGCCGTAGTAGGAGCGGAACTCCGCCTCGGGGACGACGGCGTTGACATCACCCCGGCGGCGCTTGCCGCCCTCCTGCCGCCGGCGCCCCATGCCGGCGCTCCACATGCGCGCCGCCTGCCCGCCCACCGGGTCCGTGCCGGGCCGGTCGGGCTGGCCGGCCTGGTGCGGGGTGGCCTGGGAGGGCCGTGGCTCCGGCTGCAGACCCTTCATCTGGGGCTGCTCGCTCATCGCCGCCCCACCGCCGCCGCGACGACGCCCAGGACCATCGCCCCGGCGGCGACCACCATGTGCTTGTACATCGAGGGCAGGTCCCGGGTGGTGACCACGGGGTCCGGCGGCAGCCCGTACACCTCCGGCTCGTCCAGCAGCAGGAAGAACGCCCCGTCGCCGCCGACGCCGTCGTCCGGGTCGTGCCCGTACAGGCGCGCCTCGGTGACGCCCACGTCGTGCAGCTGCTGCCGGCGCCGCTCGGCCCGTTCACGCAGCTCGTCGAGGTCGCCGTACTGGATGGACTCCGTCGGGCACGCCTTCGCGCAGGCCGGCGTGTCCCCCTCGCCGAGGCGGTCGTAGCACAGGGTGCACTTCCAGGCCCGGCCGTCGACCTCGCGCCTGTCGATGACGCCGTAGGGGCAGGCGGACACGCAGTACCCGCAGCCGTTGCAGATGTCCTCCTGCACCACCACGGTGCCGAACTCCGTGCGGAACAGCGACCCCGTGGGGCACACGTCCAGGCAGGCGGCGTGCGTGCAGTGCTTGCAGACGTTGGACATCATCAGCCAGCGCATCGACTGCCGGCCGTCGCGGTCGGGCAGCGCGGCGGGCGCCAGCATCCCCGGCATGCCGAGGAACTGCTCGCCCTCCTCCGCGGTCCCGGAGGACCTCGTGGTGGCGGACGCCTGGGCGCCGCAACCGCACCCGCCGCCCGACCCGCAGCCGCCGGAGGCGTCCGCGGCGGCGTCCGCCAGGGGCTGCCCGCCGGGGACGCCGGTCCCGAGGCGGGACGCCTCGTCGAACACGTCGATGCCGGCGGCGACGGTGTCCTGCTGCAGCTGCTCCGCGCTGCGGCCGGTGGCCGCGGAGGAGAACGGCGCCGTCTGGTTCCCCACCGGCCGGGACTGCTCGATGAAGGCGACCGCGCGCCAGGAGTCCGCGCCGAGCCCACCGGTGTTGTCGTAGGACATGCCGAGCAGGTCGATGCCGTCCTCCGGCACCGCGTTCCACTCCTTGCACGCCACTTCGCAGGCCTTGCAGCCGATGCACACCGAGGTGTCGGTGAAGAAGCCCTTGCGCGGTGGCGGGTCGACGTACCCCGCGTCGCGGGCAGGGTCCTCCAGTCGCCCGGACAGGCTGTTCGCCGAGACCACTAGCTCTCCCTCCCCTGTTCCCCGCCGTCGCCGGCGCCGTCCCCGTCGGCCCGGTCCGCCCGGTCCGCCCGGTCCTCGCCCGCGCTGCGGGCGGCCGCGCGCGGGCCGTCGCCCAGCACCAGGGCGCGCCCGTCGACGCCCTCCTGCTGCGGCTGCCCCGGCCGGGAGCGGATGTCGTGCCGCACCGACAGCACCTTCTCGATGAGCTCGGGGTGCTCCCCCGTGCCCGCGGGGGTGCCACCGGCCACGGCCTGCTCGCCGCGGGCCACCCGCCCGTCCAGGTACTGCTGGGTGACCGCGACGCTGCCGGTGGCCATCGTGACCCCGCCGCGCACGCGGTACTCGTCGACGAGGTCGAGCGCCCCGCGCCCCTGCGGCCGGCGCCCCGGGCGCACGTCGCACGTGCCGGCCTTGAACTCCTGGATGTGGACGTTGGGGTCGACCGTCATGTGCGCCAGGTCGTTGACGACGTCGCCGGTCGTCAGGCCCCCCGAGCCCCAGTGGTACGGCAGCCAGATCTGGTGCACCACGCGGTCCTGCACCTTCAGCGGGGCCAGGCGGTCGGTCACCATGACGCGCGCCTCCACCACGGCCCGCGCGGTGATGACGTGCGCCCACCCCAGGTGCTGCAGGCCGCGCTCGGCCGCCAGTTCCGGGGAGACCTCCATGAACAGCGCGGGCTGCAGCTCCGACAGGTACGGCAGGAACCGGCTCATGCCGCCGGCCGTGTGGTGCTCGGTGAGGCGCGAGGTCGTCCACACGTACGGGAACACGTCGTCACCCGGCTCCGGCGGGCTGGGGTGCACCTCGTTGAGGTGGTTGGTGTAGATGACCCGCGCCGGGTTCTGCTGCTGGGTGTAGACGGTGTTGCGGAACGGCGACTCGGCGGGCTCGTAGTGCGCCGGCAGCGGGCCGTCGACGACGCCCTTGGGCGCGAACAGCCAGCCCTTGCCGTCGGACTGCATGACGAAGGGGTCGTCACCGGCGAGGGCCTCCACGCCCGTGGCACCCTCCGGCGGCCGGTAGGAGGGCGCCTTGGTGGCCTCGAAGTCGGGCACGTCGTCGCCCGTCCACTTCCCGGTGTCCTCGTCCCACCAGACCAGCGCCTTGCGCTCGCTCCACGGCTTGCCGTCCGGGTCCGCCGAGGCGCGGTTGTACAGGACGCGGCGGTTCATCGGCCACGCCCAGCCCCACTCGGGCGCGTGCAGGTTCTGCTCGCGCCCGGGCTTGCGGCGGGCGGCCTGGTTGACGCCCTCGGCGTACACGCCGGAGTAGATCCAGCAGCCGCTGGAGGTGCTGCCGTCCGCCTTGAGCGAGGTGTACCCGGGCAGCAGCTCCCCGGTGGTCACGTCGTAGCCGTTGATCTCCTTCAGCACGGCGTGGGCGTCGGGCTCGTCGCGCTCGCCGTGCACCGGGTAGTCCCAGGTCATGTCGAACAGCAGGCGGTCGCGCGGGTCGGTGGAGCCGGCCAGCTTCTCGCGCATGCGCCGGCCCAGGTGGTAGAAGAACCACAGCTCGCTGCGCGCGTCGTCCGGGGACTCCACGGCCTTCTCGCGCCACTGCAGCAACCGCTGCGTCTGCGTGAAGGTGCCCTCCTTCTCCACGTGGGTGGCGGCGGGCAGGAAGAACACCTCCGTGCGGCACTCCTCCGGCACGATCTCGCCGGTGCCGACCTCCGGGGAGTCCTTCCAGAACGTGGCGCTCTCGATCATCACGAGGTCGCGCACCACGAGCCAGTCCAGGTTGGCCATGCCCAGGCGCTGGGCACGGCCGTTCGCGGAGCCGACCGCGGGGTTCTGCCCCAGCAGGAAGTACCCGAAGATCTTCCCGCCGGCGATCATGTCCATGACCTGGCCGTAGGTGCCGTGGTCACCGTTGATGCGGGGCAGGTCGTCGAAGCGGTAGTCGTTCTCCGCGGTGGCGCTGTCACCGAAGTACGCCTTGAGCAGGCTGACCGTGTAGGCGTCCGCGTTGCCCCAGAAGCCCTTCTGGTTCGTGCCCTTGATGCTGTCCACGTAGGTCTGCAGGTCCGGGTGGCGCTCGGCGTGCGGCATCTGCAGGTACCCGGGCAGCAGGTTGTACAGCGTGGGGATGTCCGTGGAGCCCTGGATGCTGGCGTGGCCGCGCAGCGCCATGATGCCGCCGCCCGGGCGGCCCATGTTCCCCAGCAGCAGCTGGAGGATCGCGCCGGTGCGGATGTACTGCACGCCGGTGCCGCGCTGGGTCCAGCCCACGCTGTAGACCAGCGCGCCGGTCCGCTCGCGGCCGGAGTTGGAGATCCACGCCTCGGCGACGTCGTCGAAGACGTCGGTGGGCACGCCGCACACCTCGGCGACCATCTCCGGGGTGTACCGCGCGAAGTGGCGCTTGAGGATCTGCCAGACCGTGCGCGGGTCCTGCAGCGTCTCGTCGCGCTGGATCTGCTGGTGGTCGACGGGAGCGCCGCCGGACCCCATGGACTGGCCGGTCTCGCTGTCGGAGGAGCGGTTGGTCTCCTCCTCCTCGTCGCCGTGCTCCTCGGAGCCGGCGTACTGCCAGGAGTCGGTGTCGTACGAGCGGGTCTCGGGGTCGAACCCGGAGAACAGCCCGTCGAGGTCCTCGGTGCCCTGGAAGTCCTCGTTGATGATCCACGAGGCGTTCGTGTAGTTCAGCACGTACTCGCGGAAGTCCCGCTCCTGCGTCAGGACGCGGTTGATGATCGCCCCGAGGAGCACGATGTCCGTGCCGCTGCGGATCGGCACGTAGGTGTCCGCGAGCGCGCTGGTGCGCGTGAAGCGGGGGTCGATGTGGATGACCTTGGCCCCGCGCGCCTTCGCCTCCATCACCCACTGGAACCCGACCGGGTGGCACTCGGCCATGTTCGAACCCTGGATGACGATGACGTCGGCGTTGCTCAGGTCCTGCAGGTCACCGGTGGCCCCACCGCGACCGAACGAGGCACCCAGACCGGGCACCGTGGCGGAGTGTCAAATGCGGGCCTGGTTCTCCACCTGGACGGCGCCCATCGCGGTGAAGAGCTTCTTGATGAGGTAGTTCTCCTCGTTGTCCAGCGTGGCGCCACCCAGGCTGGCGATCCCCATCGTGCGGTTGAGCTTGTTGCCGTGGTCGTCGGCGTCCTGCCACCCGCGACGGCGCGCGTCGATCACCCGGTCAGTGATCATGTCCATCGCGGTGTCGAGGTCGAGGTCGGACCACTCGGTGGCGAAGGGGGCGCGGTACTTCACCGTCGTCACCCGCTGGTCGCCGTTGACGAGCTGCTCGCTGGCCGCACCCTTGGGGCACAGCCGCCCGCGCGAGTGCGGACTGTCGGGGTCGCCCTCGATCGCGGTGACCCGCTCGTCCTTGACGTAGACGCGCTGGCCGCAGCCGACGGCGCAGTACGGGCACACGGACTTCGCGACCCTGTCGGCCGTCGCGGTGCGCGGCGTCAGCGTCGCGGACCGCTTCGACTGCGACGCGGCACCGCGTCCCAGCGGATCGTCGCCCGTGAGCTGCCGGTAGACCGGCCAGCCCTCGATGAAGGTCTTCAACCCCATGGCCCGGACCATACGGCAGGTTCCGGTGGCGCGCTCGCGCAACCGGGACCAGCGTGTTGCGCGACAGGTCAGCCAGACCGAGGAGGAGTTCCCGTGGCAGTGCCCACGATCATGCTCAACGACGGCCGCGAGATCCCTCAGCTGGGCTTCGGCGTCTACCAGATCGACCCGGCCGAGACCGCGCAGGCGGTGCGCCGCGCCCTGGAGGTCGGCTACCGGCACGTCGACACCGCCGAGATGTACGGCAACGAGGCGGGAGTCGGCCAGGGCGTGCGCGACGCCGGCGTGGACCGCGCCGACGTCTGGATCACCAGCAAGCTGAACAACGGCTTCCACGAGCCGGACGCCGCCCGCCGCGCGATCGACGACTCGCTCGCGGCGCTGGGCACCGACTACCTCGACCTGTTCCTCATCCACTGGCCGCTGCCCACCCGGTACGGCGGGGACTTCGCCTCCACCTGGCGGGTGCTGGAGGAGGCGCACGCCGACGGCCGGCTGCGCTCGATCGGGGTGTCCAACTTCCAGCCGCACCACCTGCGGCGGCTGCTGGACGAGACGACCGTCGTCCCGGCGGTCAACCAGATCGAGGTGCACCCGTACTTCACCAACGACGAGGTCCGCCGCGCCAGCGCGCAGCACGGGATCGCGGTGGAGGCGTGGTCGCCCATCGCCCAAGGTGCCGTCCTCGGCGACCCGGTCGTCACGGAGATCGCCCAGCGGTACGGGAAGAGCCCCGCGCAGGTCGTGCTGCGCTGGCACGTGGAGCGCGGTGACGTCGTCTTCCCCAAGTCGACGACGCCGGCGCGCATCGAGGAGAACTTCGCCCTGTTCGACTTCGAGCTCAGCGGCGAGGACGTGGTCGCGATCGGCGCCCTGGACAAGGGCGAGGAGGGCCGCACCGGCCCGAACCCGGACACGTTCGACTTCGTGCCCGACTGACCCGCCGGCGCGCACCGCCGGGGCGGCCGCCGCGCTACGGTGCGGCGGCCGCCCGGCGCGTGCAGCAGCGCACGCCCGCGGGCACCGTCGAGAGGAGCCCCCCGTGGCCGTCCCCGGAACCCCCGTACCCGCTCGCGGGCCGGGCAGGTCCGCCGTGCTGGGCGTGCTGGTGTTCGCCGCGCTCGCGGCCGGGCTGCTGCTGTGGTCGAAGTGGTCGCCGTACGCGGCGCGGACGGTGGAGCTGGCGGGCACGCGCGCCTGGTCGGGGACCTCCGTCGTCGAGGCCGCCGGCATCGAGCCGGGGTCCGCGCCGAGCCTCGCGGCCGGCTGGAGGTTCACGCAGGTCTACGCCGCCGCGGTGTGGAAGGCGCTCGTCGCCGGCCTCGTCATCGCCGCGGCCGTGCGGACGCTCGTGCCGCGGCGCTGGCTGCTGGGCCTGCTGCAGCGGCGCCGCCGCTCCTCCAGCGCGCTGGTCGGCGGGCTGCTGGCGACCCCGTCGATGATGTGCACCTGCTGCACGGCACCGGTGGCCTCGGCCCTGCGCCGCAGCGGCGCCCCCACCGCCGGGGTGGTGGCCTACTGGCTGGGCAACCCGCTGCTGAACCCCGCGGTGCTGGTGTTCCTGCTGCTGGTGGCGCCGTGGCAGTGGGCGGCGGTGCGGCTGGTGGTGGGGCTGCTCGTCGTGGTGGCCGGCAGCGCGCTGGTGGCGCGCCTGGCCGGTGACCGGGTCCCCGCCGACGCCGCGGAGGTGGTCACCGCCGCCGCGGACGAGCCCGGCGCCCGCGGCTTCCCCCGCGCGCTGGCGCGCACGTCGCTGCTCGTCGTGCCGGAGTACCTCGTCGTGGTGTTCGCGGTGGGCGCGTTCAGCGGCTGGCTCTTCCCGCTCGGCCAGGACGCCCGCTCGTGGGGCGTCCTGACCGCGCTGGTGGCCGTGGTGCTCGGCACGCTGCTGGTGATCCCCACGGCCGGGGAGGTGCCGCTGGCCCAGGGGCTGGCCGCCGTCGGCTTCGGCAGCGCCGTGGTCGGCGCGCTGCTGGTGGTGCTGCCCGCGGTGAGCCTGCCGTCGGCGGTGATGGTGGCGCGCGCCCTGCGGGTGCGGGTGGTGCTGTGGACGCTGGCGGTCGTGGCCGCCGGCGGGCTGCTGGGTGCGCTGCTGCTGACGCTCCTGACGGGGCGGGGGTGACGGCGTCCCCGTGCGGCGCCCGGTGGTGACTTCGCCGAACCACTGGACCGTCGCAGGTTCAACCTTCACACTCCCTGTCGTGCTCCAAGCCGCCCCGGCGCCCCGGGCGACGTCCTTCGCGTACGTCCTCCTCGCGCACACCGAACCGCGACGGGTGCTCGGCGCGGTGCAGCGCGTGCGGGAGCTCTCGCCCGGGGCCAGGGTGCTGGTCCGGCACGCCCGGGGCAGCGGGTTCCTGCCGACGCGCGAGCTGGCGGCGGCAGGCGCGGAGGAGCTGCGCAGCCGCCTGCGGGTCGGTTGGGGGACGTGGTCGCTGACGGCCGCGGTCCTGGAGGCGCTGCGCACGGCGGAGGAGCGCTGGCAGCCCCGGGCCACGGTCGTGGTCTCGGGGCAGGACCACCCGGTGCGCGACCTGCGCCGGTGGGAGGAGGGGCTCCTGGAGCGCGGCACCGACGCGCTGCTGCGCCCGGACCCGCGCGACTACGCCGAGCGTTACCGCGACTGCTGGCACGAGGTGCCGGGTGGCGACCTGCTCCCGCCGCGCTGGGTGGGGGGCGCCGCGCGCCTGAGCGAGCGGGCCGGCGCCTTCGTGGGCGGCCCCCGGTTGCGGCTGGCGGGGGGCCGGACCCTGGTGCTGGGGCACCGCCGCGGCCCGGGCTGCCCCGCGGCGCCCGAGGGAGTGGCCTACCGCAAGGGTTCGCTGTGGATGACGCTGTCGGCTCGCGCGGTGGCGCACCTGCTGGCCGCCGCGCAGGACCGGACGGTGCAGCGGTACTTCGCCTCCACGCTGCTGCCGGACGAGTCGTTCGCGCACAGCGTCCTCGGCGCCCGGCCGGAGCTGCGCGTCGAGGCGGGTCCCACCAGCTGGACGTTCTTCCCCGGGGGCAGCCCTCACCCGCGCACCGTGGTCCTCTCGGACCTGGAGGCCGTGCGTGCCTCGGGCGCGGCGTTCGCCCGCAAGGTCGTCAGCCCCGCCAGCGACGCCTTCGTCCGCGCGGTCGACGCCCTGGTGGACGCCGACCGCGCGGGCGTGGAGTGCCCGGGCTGATCCGCCCGGGCGGCCTCACGACGCCGGTGCGCCGTCGCCGGGGCCGTAGCTGAAGTACGGCCAGCCGTCGCGCCACTCCACCTCGCGGATCTGCATGCGGATCGTGCCGCCGGTCTTCGCGTCGTAGTAGTGGTGCACGGCGTAGGTGCGACCGCGGTCGTTGAGCACGTCGAGGGCGCCGGTGCCGATCTGGTTCCCGCGGGCGCCCAGCAGCAGGGTGCCGCCGCCGTCGGTCATGGCCTCGCCCTCGCGGTCCACGAACGGGCCGGTGGGGCTCTTCGAGCGGCCGACGACGGTCTTGTAGGTGCTGTTCACGCCCTGGCAGCAGAAGTCCCAGGAGACGGTGAGGTACCAGTAGCCGCCGTGCTTGAAGACCTGCGGGTTCTCGATGGCGTTGGGCGGGTCGACCGGGTTGCTGGCCAGGTCCATGACGGGACCGGTCGGGGTGAACATGTCCGACAGCCGCTGGATCTTCACCCCGGTCCAGAAGGAGCCGAAGGCGATGTACCACTGGCCGCCGTCGGAGAAGACCTGCGGGTCGATGGCGTTGTAGTCGTCGTCGGTGTCCGAGCGCAGGACGGGGCCGTGGTCGACCCAGCTGTCCAGGTCGCCGGGAGTGCGGGTGGTGGCCACGCCGATGGCGGAGTTGTTGGACCCGAACGAGGACGCCGCGTAGTACAGGTAGAAGGTGTTGCCGCGCTGCACGACGTGCGGGGCCCACAGGTGTCCCACGCCGTACGCCTTCGTCCACTCCGGCAGCTCGATCGCCCCGACCGACTCCCACGGCCCGGCCAGGTCGGTGGCCTTGCGCACGAACACCCCGCCGGGGTCGTCGGCGTTGGCCACGCCGGTGGAGAAGACGTAGTACGTGCCGCGGTCGCTGAACAACGTGGGGTCGTGCACGGGGTCGTCCACGACCCCGGGCACGTAGTCGCCGGTGTCCCCGCTCATGGGCAGCTTGCCGCTGGGCGGGGGGCCGTGGTGCCCGGCGGCGTTCGCGGTGCCGGCACCGGCCAGCAGGCACAGCGCCGCGGTGGCCGCGGCCAGGGTGGTGCGGCGACGCCGCGTGGGGACCGTCTCGTCGCCGGTGGTGGAACGGGGCACGGGGTTTCCTCCTGCTCCTCGTCGAGCGCACTCCGTGCGAGTGCCCTCACAGGATGCCCATCACTCACAACGTTGTAAAGCAGGTGGGCGGCGCGTCGCGGGACGCACGGCGGCCGCAGCGGACGGTCGTTCAGCCGTTCAGCGCGGGTCGAACACCGCGGTCTGCCCGCGCGCCACGTACCGCACGACCTCCCCCAGCCCGCGGCGCTCCACCTCGTCGCGGAAGTGCGACAGCGGCGAGCGGAAGAGGCGGTAGTCGTCCACGTGCACCGGGACGGCGTGCACCGGCTCGACGACCTGCAGCAGGTCGGCGCCCTGCACGCCGTCCATCGTGACCACCAGGCCACCGGGCAGGGTGGTGCCGCCCAGGTGCAGCACGGCCAGGTCCACCTCGGGGTAGCGCAGGGGGATCTCCCGCAGCTCCGGGACGTTCAGGGTGTCCCCGGAGACGTACACGGTGAACTCGGCGCGCGCGCCGGGCGGGCCGAACTCCCACACGCTGCCCATCACCGGGGGCAGCAGCCGCTGCCACGGCTCCGGCGCGTGCCGGCCGGGCACCGCCGTCACCCGGACCTGCACCCCGTCGCGCACCAGCGTGCGAGAGTCCCACGTGCCCAGGCCGGTGACGTCGGTGAAGCCGTGGCGGCCGGCGAGGCGCCGGCGGGCGTGCGGCGTCGTCAGCAGCGGCACGTCCTGCGGCAGTCCGCGGCGGGCGACGCGGTCGAAGTGGTCGCCGTGCAGGTGCGAGAGCACGACGGCGTCCAGCCGCGGCAGGTCCGCCACGCCCAGGGCCGGCTCGGTGAGCCGCTTCGCGACCAGCCCCTTGCCGAGGTAGGCGCGCTGCCCCCGGTGCAGGAAGTTCGGGTCGGTCAGCAGCGTCAGCCCGCCGTAGCGCACGAGCGTCGTCGCGGTGCCGATGAAGGTCAGGGACAGCTCCCGGTCGCTGGGCTCCACGACCGTCCCCTACCCCGCCGAGGGTGGCGGGAACCGCCCGAGGACGGTTTCTCCCCGCCCGCCGCGGGTAGTGCACCGACGTGGACGACGAGCGCACCCCCCCGCCGGACCGGCAGCACCTGCTGGCCATCTACCTCAACGACCACCTCGCCGGGGCCACGGCCGGCCGCGCCCGGTTCGCCCGCGCGGCGCGCAGCCACCGCGGCACCGACGCCGGCCACGCGCTGGGGCGCCTGACCGCGGAGATCGACGAGGACCGCCGCACGCTGACCCGCCTGATGCGGACGCTGGGGGTCGAACCCGACCGCCGCCTGCAGGCGCTGGGCCGGGCCGGGGAGGCGCTGGGGACGCTGAAGACCAACGGGCGCCTGCTGCGCCGCTCGCCGCTGAGCTCCGTGGTCGAGCTGGAGATGCTCTCCCTGGGGGTGCAGGGCAAGGGGGCGCTGTGGCGCTCGCTGCGGGAGCTGGCGATGAACGACCCCCGGCTGGACGCCGAGGAGCTGCAGGAGCTCGTGCACCGCGCCGACCGGCAGGCCGCCGAGCTGGAGTCGCTGCGGCGCACCGCCGTGGTGGAGGCGCTGGGGTCCGGCCACACCGGTGGGCGGACCGCGGTGCCGCCCCAGGCCGGCTGAGGGGCGTGTCCGCCCGGGGCGCTCACCCCTCCTGCGGTGGCACCCCACCCGTCCCGCCGACCCGGCGGGTGGCGCCCTCGGCGTCGCGGGTGGCGCCGGCCGCCTCGGCCCGGGCGCGGTTCAGCGCCTCCGCCGGGTCCTCCAGCACGGGTTCCTCGAAACCGGCCGCCGGGGCCTCGCCCTCGGGCCGGCGCCGCGGTGCGGCACCCCCGCCTCCCCCGTCGGAGCTGGAACCGCCGTGCGCGTTGAACATCGCCCCGAAGCCCTTCAGCGCGTCGTTGAGCTCGCTGGGCACGATCCACAGCTTGTTGGCGTCGCCGCGGGCGATCTGCGGCAGCGTCTGCAAGTACTGGTAGGCCAGCAGCTTGGGGTCGGGGTCGCCGCGGTGGATCGCGTCGAAGACCTGGGTGATGGCGCGCGCCTCGCCCTGCGCGCGCAGGATCGCGGCCTGCGCCGAGCCCTCCGCGCGCAGGATCTGCGACTGCTTCTCCCCCTCGGCGGTGAGGATCTGCGACTGCTTGAAGCCCTCGGCGTTGAGGATGGCCGCGCGCCGGTCGCGCTCGGCGCGCATCTGCTTCTCCATGGAGTCCTGCACGCTGGCGGGCGGGTCGATGGCCTTCAGCTCGACGCGGTTCACGCGGATCCCCCAGCGCCCGGTGGCGTCGTCCAGCACTCCGCGCAACTGGCCGTTGATCTGGTCGCGGCTGGTGAGGGTCTGCTCCAGGTCCAGCGAGCCGACCACGTTGCGCAGCGTGGTGACGGTGAGCTGCTCGATCGCCTGGATGTAGTCGGCGATCTCGTACGTGGCGGCCTTGGGGTCGGTGGGCTGGTAGTAGATGACCGTGTCGATGCTCACGACGAGGTTGTCGGAGGTGATGACGGTCTGCGGGGGGAAGGAGACCACCTGCTCGCGCAGGTCCACGGTCGCGCGGACCTTGTCGATGAACGGCACCAGGAAGTGCAGGCCGGCGTCCAGCGAGCGCGAGTAGCGCCCCAGCCGCTCCACGATGACGGCGGAGGCCTGCGGGACGATGCGGATGGTGCGGACGATCACCGCCACCGCGAACAGGACGACGAGGACCAGGACGACCAGGGTCACGACGGTGTCCACCATCAGGTGCTCTCCTCGGGTTGCTCCGGCGCCCCGCCGTCGGCGGGGCCGACCACGGCGGTGGCGCCGTCGATCGCGGTGACGACGACGTCCTCGCCCTCGGCGAACGCCCGGCCCGGCGCCGACCGGGCCGACCACGTCTCGCCGGCGAGCTTGACCAGGCCGCCGCGGACGGTGACCTCGTGCAGGACCAGCGCGGGGCGGCCCACGAGCGCCGCGGCGTTGGTCGTGCCCGTCGGGGGCATGCGCAGCCGGCGCAGCAGGACCGGGCGGATCGTGCCGATGAGGAGCCCGGCGACGGCGGCGGCCACGAGGACCTGCCCCACGAACCCCAGGCCCAGCGCGTCCGCCAGCGCCCCGGCCAGGGCGCCGCCGGCCAGCATCGCGAAGACCAGGTCGATCGCGGTGATCTCCAGGATGCCCAGGACGAGCGCGGCGGCGATCCACAGCAGCCAGCTGCGCTCGAGCAGCTCCTCCAGGAACCCCACCGCGATCACCCCCGACCCGATCCTAGGGGTGCCCCGGCGCGCGCGCGGCGGCCCCGGCTGCTGTGCTGGGGCCCGGACGCACCCGCACGAGGATGGAGGGATCCGTGACCGCGCAGTTCGTGGTCCTCGGCGCGACCGGGGACCTGACCGCCCGATACCTGCTGCCCGCCCTGGCGCAGATCGCCCCGGTGCACCCCGACGGGGTGCGGCTGGTGGGCGTCGCCCAGGACGACCTCGACGACGGGGGTTTCCGCGACCACGTGCGCCGGGCCCTGGCCGAGGGTGCGGGCGACGCTCCGGACGAGGTGCGCGAGCAGCTGGCCGGCACCGCCGCGTACGTCCACGGCGACGTCACCGACCCGCAGGTGCTGCGCGCCGCGCTGGAGCGCGCAGGCGACGGCGAGCCCGTCGTGGTGTACCTGGCGCTGCCCCACGTGCTGTTCGAACGGGTCGTCGCCGCGCTCGGGGAGTGCGACCTGCCCGAGCACGTCCGCGTCGTGGTGGAGAAGCCGTTCGGGCAGGACCTGGAGGGCGCCCGGCGCCTGAACGCCGCGCTGGGGCGGGTCGTGCCCGAGGACCGCACGTTCCGGGTGGACCACTTCCTGGCCAAGCAGACCGTCCTGAACGTCCTGGGTCTGCGGTTCGCCAATCGCCTCTTCGAGTCCGTGTGGAACCGCACCCACGTGGAGTCCGTCGACATCGTCTTCGACGAGACCGTGGACGCGCAGTCCCGCGCCAGCTACTACGACCGCTCGGGCGCGCTGCGCGACATGGTGCAGAACCACTTGCTGCAGCTGCTGGCGTACGTGGCGATGGAGCCGCCGCAGTCGATGCGCCCGGCGGACCTCAGCGCCCGCAAGGTCGACGTGCTGCGCGCGGTGCGCACGCTGGACGAGGACGAGGTCGCCCGCTGCACGGCGCGCGGGCGGTACACCGCCGGCACGGTCGACGGCCGCCACGGCCGCCGGGAGGTCGACGACTACGTCGACGCGCCCGGCGTCGACGGCGAGCGCGGCACCGAGACGTACGCCGAGGTGGTGCTGCACGTGGACACCTGGCGGTGGGCGGGCGTGCCGTTCCGGCTGCGCACCGGCAAGGCGCTGGCGGCCGATCGGCGCGAGGTGGTGGTCCGCTTCGCCGAGGTGCCGCACGCGGTGTTCGAGGGGCCCCGCCCGCACCGCAACGAGCTGCGCCTGCAGCTGGACCCCGACCGGGTCTCGCTGCGCTTCGACCTCAACGGCGCCGGCGACCCGTTCGAGCTGGAGGCCGTGGAGATGGGCGCCGACCTGGCCCGGCAGGAGCCCGGCCCGTACGGGCAGCTGCTGCTGGCGGTGCTCGCCGGGGACACCCGGCTGTCGGCGCACGCGGCCGAGGCGGAGGAGGGCTGGCGCATCGTCGAGCCGATCCTGGCCGCCTGGCAGCGCGGGGCCGCGCCGCTGCGGGAGTACCCCGCCGGCAGCGACGGGCCGCAGGGCCCGCCCGCCCTGGAGGGGGCGGACGGGCGCTGACCCCGCGGGCGCGCCGCCGGTCCGCTCAGGCCTCGGCCAGCTCCTCCAGCGGCGGGCAGGAGCACACCAGGTGGCGGTCCCCGGCGGCGCCGTCGACGCGGCGCACCGGGGGCCAGTACTTCGTGCGCGGGTCCACCCCGGGCGGGTAGACGGCCTGCTCGCGGGTGTAGGGGTGGTCCCACTCGCCCACGAGCGAGGCGGCGGTGTGCGGGGCGTGGCGCAGCGGGGAGTCGGCCACCGCCCAGCGGCCCTCCTCGATCTCCCGGACCTCGGCGGCGATGGCGAGCACCGCGTCGCAGAACCGGTCGACCTCCGCGAGGTCCTCGCTCTCGGTGGGTTCGACCATGAGGGTGCCGGCGACGGGGAACGACATCGTCGGGGCGTGGAAACCGAAGTCGACGAGCCGCTTGGCGACGTCCTCGACGCTCACGCCGGTCGCCCTCGTCATCGGGCGCAGGTCCAGGACGCACTCGTGGGCCACGAGCCCGCCGGGCCCGCGGTAGAGCACCGGGAACGCCCCGGACAGGCGGGCGGCGACGTGGTTGGCGCTGAGCACGGCCTGCACCGTGGCGGCGCGCAGCCCCTGCGCGCCCATGAGGCGCACGTACGCCCACGAGATCGGCAGGATCCCGGCGGAGCCGAACGGCGCGGAGGACACCATGCCGACGCGCTCGGGGTCGGCGTCGGGGGTGGTGGCGGGCAGGAACGGCGCCAGGTGGGCGCGTACCGCGACCGGGCCGACGCCGGGTCCGCCGCCGCCGTGCGGGACGCAGAACGTCTTGTGCAGGTTCAGGTGGGAGACGTCCGCGCCGAACCGGCCGGGCCGGGCCAGCCCCACCAGGGCGTTGAGGTTGGCCCCGTCGACGTACACCTGGCCGCCGGCGTCGTGCACCAGGGCGCAGACCTCGCGGATCGACTCCTCGTACACCCCGTGGGTGGACGGGTACGTCACCATGATCGCCGCGAGGTCGCCGGCGTGCTCGGCGACCTTGGCGCGCAGGTCGTCCAGGTCGACGTTCCCCTCGGCGTCGCAGGCCACGACGACGACGCGCAAGCCGGCCATGACCGCGCTGGCCGCGTTGGTGCCGTGCGCGGAGCTGGGGATCAGGCAGACCGTGCGGTGCGCCTCGCCGCGGGAGCGGTGGTGGGCGCGGATCGCGAGCAGCCCGGCGAACTCGCCCTGGGAACCCGCGTTGGGCTGCAGGGACACCGCGTCGTACCCGGTGACCTCCGCCAGCCAGTGCTCCAGGTCCGCGACGAGCTGCGCGGTGCCGGCGAGCTGGTCGGCCGGCGCGTACGGGTGCAGGTCGGCGAACTCCGGCCACGACACCGGTTCCAGCTCGGTGGTGGCGTTGAGCTTCATGGTGCACGAACCCAGCGGGATCATCCCGCGGTCCAGGGCGTAGTCGGCGTCGGAGAGCCGGCGCAGGTAGCGCAGCATCGACGTCTCCGAACGGTGCCGCGAGAACACCGGGTGCGTCAGGAACGGCGAGGTCCGCAGCAGCCCGGCGGGCAGCGCGTGGGCCGGGGCCCGCTCGGCCGGACGCAGGCCGAACCCGGCCAGCGCCGCGGCCACCTGCTGCGGCCCGGTGGTCTCGTCGCAGGTGAGGCCGACGTGGTCGTCGTCGACCAGGCGCAGGTTCACCCCCGCCTCCAGGGCGGCGGCCACCACGTCGCGGGCGCGGCCGGGCACGCGGGCCAGGACGGTGTCGAAGAACTCCCCGTGCACGACGTCCACGCCCCCGGCGCGCAGCGAGGCCGCCAGACCGGCGGCGGTGCCGGCGACCTGCGCGGCGATGGCGCGCAGCCCCTCCGGGCCGTGGTGCACGGCGTAGCAGCCGGCCACCACGGCCAGCAGGACCTGCGCGGTGCAGATGTTGCTGGTGGCCCGGTCGCGGCGGATGTGCTGCTCGCGCGTCTGCAGGGCCAGGCGGTACGCGGGCGCGCCGTCGGCGTCCTTGGAGACGCCCACGAGGCGGCCGGGCAGGTTGCGCTCCAGCCCCTTGCGCACCGCCACGTACGCCGCGTGCGGGCCGCCGGCGAACATCGGCACCCCGAAGCGCTGCGAGGAGCCGACGGCCACGTCGGCCCCGAACTCGCCGGGTGCGCGCAGCACGGCCAGGGCGAGCAGGTCCGCGGCGGCCACCACCACCGCGCCGCGCGCCTTCGCGGCCGCGGCCACGCCCGCGAGGTCGCGCACGCAGCCGGAGGTGCCCGGGTACTGCACGAGCAGGCCGAACGGGGCCCGCTCCCCCAGCGCCGCCAGCGGGTCGGCGGCGTCCAGGTCCACGCCCACCAGCTCGACGCCCAGCGGCACCGCACGGGTGCGCAGCACCGCCAGGGTCTGCGGCAGCACGTCGGCGTCGACGGCGAACACCGCTCCGGCGGGCGCCTTCGATACGCGGCGGGCCAGCGTCATCGCCTCGGCCGCGGCGGTGCCCTCGTCGAGCAGGGAGGCGTTCGCCACGTCCAGGCCGGTCAGGTCGGCCACCGCGGTCTGGAAGTTCAGCAGCGCCTCCAGCCGGCCCTGGGAGATCTCCGGCTGGTACGGCGTGTACGCCGTGTACCAGGAGGGGTCCTCCAGGACGTTGCGCCGCACCACCGCGGGGGTGCGGGTGCCGTGGTAGCCCAGGCCGATCATCGAGGGGACCACGCGGTTGCGCGCAGCCAGAGCGCGCAGCGCCGAGGTGACCGACGCCTCGTCCAGCGCCGGCGGCAGGTCCAGGGCGCCGGGCTGCTCGAGGATGCCGGCGGGCACGGCGCGCTCGACGAGCTCCTCCAGGGAGGACAGGCCGACGGTGGCGAGCATCCGGGCGGCCTGCGCAGCGTCGGGGCCGATGTGCCGGCCGGCGAAGGGCACCGGCCCGCCCGTGCCGGGGGCCGCGGCGGTGCTGTCGGGCGTGGTGCTGCCGGGACTGGTGCTGCCGGGAGTGGTGCCGGAGGGGGCGGGTGCGGTGGCGGTCACGGGGGCTCCGGGGGTCGTGGCGGTCAGGACGTCCCCGTCTGTCGGCCCGCGCGGCGGGACCTCCAGAGCGGCCTGTCCCCCGCGGTCCTTCCGCCTGAGAGGTTCCGGGGTCGTTGCCCCTTCGGCGCCCCGGCCGGACCGGGGTCTCTCCCGCGCGGGATGCGCAGCCAGCTTCCGGTGCCACTGTAGGTCACCGGTGCTCGCGACCCGCTGGTGCGACGGGTGGCGCGAGGACCGATCCCGCTGCGGCGCGGGCGGTCCGGGCCGCGTGGACCGGTATCCTCTCGCGATGATCACCGTGACCGTCTGCAGCGCGAAGGGCGGCGTGGGCAAGACGTCGGTGACCCTGGGGCTGGCGTCCGCCGCCCTGCACCGCTCCCTCAGCACCCTCGTCGTCGACCTCGACCCGCAGGCCGACGCGACCTCGGGGCTGGACGTGACCGCGCAGCGCGCGCACGACGTGGCCGCGGTGCTGCGCACCCCCAAGCGCCGCGTCGCGGAGTCCGCGGTGGCCCCCAGCGGGTGGGTGGACGACCACCCCGGGCTGCTCGACGTGGTGAGCGGCTCGGCCGCCTCCGCCGGGCTGGACGCGCCCGACCCCCAGGAGGCCGACCTGGAGAGCCTGCGGCGCGCGCTGCGCAAGCTCGACGACCACCAGCTCGCCCTGCTGGACTGCCCGCCGTCCCTGGGCGGGCTGACCCGCTCGGCCTGGCGCGCCAGCGACGCCGTCCTCGTGGTCTCCGACGCCAGCCGCTTCTCGGTGGCCGCGGTGGGCCGCACGCTGGACGAGGTCGCCGCGCTGCGCTCGGGCCCCCGGGTGGCCGGCGTCCTGGTGAACCGGTACTCGCCCCGCTCGGGCGAGCAGCGCTTCCGGCTGGAGGAGCTGCGCTCGCTGTTCGGCGACCTGGTCCTGGAACCGCTGCCCGACCGCGTGGCCGTGCCGCAGTCGCAAGGAGCGGGCAAGCCGCTGCACGCGCTGCGCCCCGTGGCGGCGCAGCGGGTGGCCGAGCAGTTCGACCGCCTGCTCGACGTGGTCCTCGACCAGCACGTCCGAGACGGGACCCGCCCCTCTGGTCACGGAGGGTGAATTCAGCGACACTTGGCCGGGCAGGGGTTGCCGTGGCGGCGCCGACGTGCGCACGGCACCGGACACCCTTACCGTGCGATCACGGTGTGCGCCAGCGGGTCCGGCCGCACCACCAGTACCGCCCAGCGCCACCCAGCACCACCCCGCTCCGCCGCGGGTCCGAGGAGGTTCCGTGACGTCCAGCTCCCCCGTCAACCGCCACCGCCTGGTGCGCGCCGCCCGGACCGCCCCCGCGGCGGCGGCCACGGCGATCCCACACCCCGCACCACCCCCGGCCCTCACCCCGCAGCGCACCACCGCGAGCGAGCCGGTGCGCCACCCCGACGTCGAGGGCGCCGACGCCACCCGCGTCCTGCAGCTGGTCGACGTGCTGCGCGCGCGGTGGGCGCGCGCCGGCGCGGACATCGCCACCCGACTGCGCCCCGGCGTGGACGACGCGGCCCTGGACGCGACCGAGCGCCAGATGGGGCTGCTCGTGCCGCGCGGCGCGCGCGCCTGGTGGCGCTGCGTCGACGGCGTGGAACCGGTGCGCACCCGCTACCGGACCAGTTCCCCCACCGTCGGCCCCGGCGGGTGGGTGCCGCTGAGCCTGGAGGACGCGGTGCGCCGGGCGAGCGGCCAGGGCCCCGGCCCCGGCGCCCCGCCGGGCCTGCTGCCGGTGTTCGCCCGCGACGAGGGGCTGCTGGCGGTGCGGCTGGGCTCCTCCAGCACGCAGGTGGAACTGCTCGAGCTCGCCGAGGACGGCGAGTCCTACCAGCACTCCTGGCGGGTACCCCTGGAGGTGCTGCTGTCCACCTGGGCCGACGCGCTGCTCGCGGCGGTGCTGTGGCTGCCCGACAGCCACGACTGGGTCGTCGACCCCTTCGCGCGCCAGGCCCTACCCAACGCGCACCTGCTCGACTGAGCCGATCGGCGGGTTCCACCGCACGCGTGACGGCGCCCCCGGCCCTGCGGCCGGGGGCGCCGTCACGCGTGCGTGCTGCTCAGCCCGCTTCGCGAGCGCGGCGGCGGGTGCTCAGCTCGTCGGCGAGCACCACCGCCGGGGCCGCGACCTCGGTGCGCTCGGCCAGGCGCTCGCTGGGCAGCGAGGCCAGCTCGCCCTCCACCTCGCGCCACACCCGGCCCACCGCGATGCCGAAGACCCCCTGGCCGCCCTGGACGAGGTCGATCACCTCGTCCGCGGACGTGCACTCGTAGACGCTGGCACCGTCGCTCATCAACGTGATCTGGGCCAGGTCGTCCACCCCGCGCTCGCGCAGGTGGGTCACGGCGGTGCGGATCTGGTGCAGCGAGACCCCGGTGTCCAGCAGGCGCTTGACGACCTTCAGCACGAGGATGTCGCGGAAGCCGTACAGCCGTTGCGAGCCCGATCCCGAGGCGCTGCGCACGCTCGGCTCCACCAGACCCGTGCGGGCCCAGTAGTCCAGCTGGCGGTAGGTGATGCCGGCCGCCTTGCACGCCGTCAGGCCGCGGTAGCCCACTTCGTCGTCCAGCTCGGGCAGGTCCTCGGCGAACAGCAGGCCCTGAGCGGGCACGGGCTTCCCGCCACGCGACGAACCCGCGTCTGCCTCGCCTCTGCTCACGCCGGCCTCCTCATCATCGCCCCGGTCCGATCGTCGGTGCCGTGCCGACCGGGAGCGTCCTGTCAACTGACCGTAGAGTCGCACCCGCGGAGCGTCAACGAGGCGCGCGGCGCGCCGTTCACCGATCCGGGCCCGAACCGGACTCGAAGTCCTCCGGGGTGATGTGGTCGAGGAACTCGCGGAACTTCTCCACCTCGTCCTCGTCCTCGTCGGGGACCGGCACGCCACCGGAGTCCAGCACCTCGTCGGCGCCCACGATCGGGCAGCCGACCCGCAGCGCCAGGGCGATCGCGTCGGAGGTGCGCGAGCTGACCGTCGCGCCCCCGTCGAAGACCAGCTCCGCGAAGTAGACGTTGTCACGCACCTCGACGATGCGCACCTCCTCCAGGGTGCGGCCCAGGGAGGTGATCACGTCCTTCAGCAGGTCGTGGGTCAGCGGGCGCGGTGGGACCACGCCCTGCTGGGCGAAGGCGATGGCGCTGGCCTCCGGCGCGCCGATCCAGATCGGCAGGTAGCGGTCCCCGTCGCGCTCACGCAGCAGCACGATGGGGTTGTTGGAGGGCATCTCGACCCGGACGCCGATGACATCGAGCGCACGCACGCCTTCACCGTACCCCTCTCCGGCGCCGCAGGGGGGCGGCGCCCGGCACGTGGCGCGCGGCGCGCCCCGCTCAGCCCGTGATGCGGCTCAGGGCCCCGGCCACCAGCGCGGTGTGCAGCCGCAGGCACGCCGCCGCGATCTCGCGCGCCACGTGCTCGGCACGGTCCGCCGAGTCCGCGGAGCGCTGCCGCTGCAGGGGGGCCGCCACCTGCTCGGCCAGCGCCACCTCCCGGTCGGCCGCCGAGCGGAACACGCGCAGGTGCCGGGCCTCGATGCCGTGCCCGGCCAGCGTGGCGGCCGCGCGCAGCACCTCCAGAGCCTCGCCGTCGTACCAGGGCCCGCCGGGGGCCGGCCCCAGCACGCCGAAGCCCTCCAGCGCGTCCAGGAGCTCGCCGTCCACGCCGCTCTCGCGCAGCAGCTCGGCGCGGGTCAGCCGCAACCGGGCGGCGCTGCCGTCGAAGCGCTCCACGGACGGCGCACCCGTCGCGTCGGGGACGCGCGGAGCCGCGCCGGGCTGCTCCGGGGGCTGCAGCCCGCGGTCGATGGCGTGCAGGTTCTCCCGGATGACGCGCAGCGGCAGGTAGTGGTCGCGCTGGGCGGAGAGCACGTACCGCAGCCGGTCCACGTCCGAGGAGGAGAACTTGCGGTAGCCCGCGGCGGTGCGCCGCGGCTCCACCAGCCCCTGCTCCTCCAGGAAGCGGATCTTGGAGATGGTGACGTCGGGGAACTCCGGCGACAGCAGCGCCATCACCTCGCCGATCGTCATGCGCGGCGCGTCCGGGTCGAAGGCCGCCCGCGAGGCCGCCGCGCTCACGCCGACCGCCCGCCCCCACCGGCCGCGGCCGCCGACGACTGCGGGCTGGGGTGGTAGACCATGCGGTACTTGCCGATCTGCACCTCGTCCCCGGGGCGCAGCAGCACGTCGTCGATGCGCTCGCGGTTGACGTAGGTCCCGTTCAGGCTGCCGACGTCGCGGACCCGGAAACCCGGCCCGCTCACGGGGTCGGGGGCGCGCACGAACTCCGCGTGCCGGCGCGAGACGGTGACGTCGTCCAGGAAGATGTCGCTGGCCTGGTGCCGGCCGGCCGAGGTCCGCTCGGCGTCCAGCAGGAAGCGCGCGCCCGCGTTGGGGCCGCGGCGCACCACCAGCAGCGCGGAACCGCGGGGCAGCGCCTCCACCGCCGCCAGGTCCTCGCTGCTGAGGCCCCCCTCGACGGCCTCGTGGACCTCCGGGACGGCCAGTCCCGCGAAGGACATCGTCGAATCGGCGGGACGCTCGTCCGCGCCCGGCCCGGGGGTCGTCCCCTCGTCCGGGGACGTGCCCGACGGAGACATCGCACCACCTCTCGCAACACCGCGGACGACCGTCCGCCCGGCACACCGCCGCGGGACGGTCCCCGCTCCTGACGCTGATCGCCACCCTAGCCGGGGCCTGCGACCGGCTCCACACTCCCCGTGCACGCCACCCGTCCGGGCGCGCCCCCGCCCCGCCCGGGCGGGCCGGCGCGGGTCAGCCCAGGTGGGCGCGGTAGGCCTGCGCGTCGAGCAGCCCGTCCAGCTGGGCGTCGCCGGAGGGGGTGACGGTGAACATCCAGCCCTCGCCGTAGGGGTCGGAGTTCACCAGGTCCGGGCGCGTCTCCAGACCGGGGTTCTGCGCGGCGACGACCCCGCTGACGGGGGCCACGACCTCGCTGACGCTCTTGGTGGACTCCACCTCGCCGCACGCCGCGCCGGCCGTGACGGCCTCGCCCTCGGCGGGCAGGGACACGTACACCACGTCGCCCAGAGCGCCCTGCGCGTGGTCGGTGATGCCGACGCGGACCGTGCCGTCCTCCTCGACGCGCACCCACTCGTGCTCGGCGGTGTAGCGCAGGTCCTCGGGCACGCTGGAGGCCATGGGGCGTCTCGCTCCTCGTCGTGGGGGGGCCGGCGGGACGGGCGCCCCGGGCCGTCGACCGCTGCCGGTCACTCGTCCCCGGCGGCGGCTCCCGGTGACGCCGGGCGAGCGTACTGAGGGCTGGAGACGGCGTGCAAGGCGCTCACCCGCACCTCCTCGGAGGTGCGCACCGACAGCTCCGCCCCCAGCTGCCGCAACGACTCCCGCACGCCGCCGGGGATGTCCAGCGCCGTCGAGACGGTCTGCGGGTCGGCCACGACGCGCACCTCGTAGGGCGGGGTCAGCAGGGTGCCGTCCACCACGACACCGGGCCCGCTGCCCGCAGGCGGGGACTGGAAGGCGGTGCTCGCCACCACGCGGACGTCCCCCACCTGCACCGCCTCGGCACCGGCGTCGCGCAGCTCCTGCACCAGGCTGACGAACTGCGCGGCCCCCACCTCGCCGGCGGGGTCGGTGATCGTCGCCGTGATGCCCGGGCCGACCGCGGGCACGGTGCCGGCGAGCAGCCCGTGCTCCAGCGCGCGCTGCTCGGCGGCCCGCGCCGCGGCCTCGGCGGAGTCGGTGCCGGCGGTCAGCTCCGAGCGGGTGCGCTCCAGCTCGCGGACCTCCTCGGCCAGCCGGTCCCCCCGCTCGCCCGCGTCGTCCAGGATGCGCACCAGGTCGCTCTCGCGCAGGTCGGCCAGGCCCGCCACGTCCGTCTGGCGCACCTGCACCACGACGCCGAAGCCCAGCGCGGCGCACAGCACCCCGGCCAGCAGCTGGGCCCGGGTGGCCCGCGGGCGCGCCGCGCGCCACAGGCGCCGCCACGGCGAGGCGCCGGGCGGTCGGGGGGCGGGGGCGGTGCTCACCGGAGCGCGCTCACGCCTTGAACAGGTGCCGGCGGATCGCCGCGGCGTTGGAGAAGATGCGCACGCCCAGGACGACCACGACGCCCGTGGACAGCTGCGAGCCGACGCCCAGCTGGTCGCCCAGGTACACGATGAGGGCGGCCACCACCGCGTTGGACAGGAACGAGACGACGAACACCCGGTCGTCGAAGATGCCGTCGAGCACGGCGCGCACCCCCCCGAAGACGGCGTCGAGGGCCGCGACCACGGCGATCGGCAGGTACGGCTGGAGGGCGACGGGCACCTCCGGGTGCAGCAGCACCCCGGCGACGACCCCCACCAGCAGCCCCACGGCCGCGATCACGGCACCCCTCCCCGCTCGTCCGGCTCCTGCCCGTCCAGCGCGCCGGCGCCGGCCGCCGGAACGCTACCCGCCGTCCCGCCGCCGGCCGCGCCCGCCGCGCCGTCCCCGGTCGGGGGCCGGGCCACCCGCAGCTGCAGCCGTCCGGCGGCCGGCAGCACCAGCGGGTCCTCCGCGGAGGCGGTGCGCACGTCCACGCCGATGCCGTAGTTGTCCTGCAGCACCTGCAGGTAGCGGCCCGCCACCGAGGTGGCCAGGCCGGTCTGCAGCGCTGCCGGCGCGCCGACGGCGCTGACCCGGTACGGCGGGGTCAGGGGGCGGTAGTCGACGAGGACGGCCTCCCCGGCGGCGCGGATCGACGACAGCGAGGACAGCCGCACCCCGTCGACCGCGACGGCCTCGGCCCCGGCCAGCCACAGCCCGTTGACGAGCGTCTGCAGGTCGCGGTCCACCACGCGCCCGGGGGCGCCGGCCCCCTGCACCTGCACGGGGTCCGGCGCGGCGTCGCTGAGCGTCACCTCCAGACCGGGTCCGCTCACCGGGACGGCGGCGGCCGCGACGGCCAGCGCGTCGGCGACCGCGCCGGCGGCCGCGGCCGGGTCCCCGCCCAGGCGCTCGGCCAGGGCGGCGTTGTCCCCGCGCAGCTGCGCCGCCCGGGCGGCCAGGGCGTCGGCGCGGGCGGTGGCGGCCTCCACGCGCTCCAGCAGCTCGGCACGGCCCCGGTCGGCCTTCGGTGCGCCGACCGCGGCGCGCACGCCGGCGACGGCCAGCAGCGTGCCCAGGACGAGGGCCGCCACGGCGCTCAGCGCGCGGGGGCGACCCGGGCGGGGGTCGCCGGCGGCGCGGCGGCGCTCGGCGGCGGCCGCGTAGCCGGGGTCGACGGGGCGCTGCATCACCTCGGTGAGCAGGCTCATGCTGGCGTCCGGGCGCCGCCGCGACGCCGGCGCTCCCGGGGCGGTCCCGCTCACGCCCCGCCCGCCGCCCGTTCCGCCCGCACCAGCCCGGCGACCTGCTGCAGGTACAGCACCCCCGCCCACCAGTACAGCCCGGTGCCCCACAGGGCGAAGGCCCAGCCGACCGCGCCGGCCACCGCCGACAGCAGCGGGCTGACCTCGCCCAGCAGCAGCAGCGGGAAGGCGTACAGCAGGCAGAAGGTGCCCGCCTTGCCGAGGAAGTGCACCTGCAGGACGCCGTGGCCCACCCGGGCCAGCAGCGGCACGGTGCACGCCAGCGCGACGTCGCGCGCGACGAGCACGACGACCAGCCACCACGGCACCAGGTCGCGCCAGGCCAGGCCCAGCAGCGTGGTGAAGATGTAGAGCCGGTCGGCGAAGGGGTCGAGCACCTGCCCGAGACGGGTGACCTGGTCCCAGCGGCGGGCCAGGTGGCCGTCGAGGTAGTCGCTGGCGCCGCTGACGGCCAGCACCAGCAGCGCCCACCCGTCGTGGCCGCGCACGATGAGGACTGCGAAGACCGGCACGAGCAGCAGGCGCAGGAAGCTGAGCGCGTTCGGCAGCGTCCAGACCCGGTCGCTCACCGCCTGACCACCCGCCGTAGCCACTGCGCACCCCCTGTGGTTGTGTTCGACTCCGCTGCGCCGCGCCGCGCCCCCTGGCGGGCAGCGGGCTGCCGCCTCTGGCAGCCTACGGCTCGGCCGGTCCGCGCTCGCCGCGCGCCGGTGCACACCGTCGGACGTGGGCGATCGCCCGGACAGAGAGGGACGACCCCCATGCGCGTGCTCGGCGTCAACGCCGTCTTCCACGACCCCGCCGCGGCCCTCGTGGTCGACGGCGAGGTGGTCTTCGCCGCGGAGGAGGAGCGCTTCAGCCGCCGCAAGCACGGCAAGCGGCCCGTGCCGTACTCGACGTGGGAGCTGCCCGAGCTGGCGATCAAGCACGCCCTCGCGGCCGGCGGCCTGCGCCCGGAGGACCTCGACCTCGTCGGCTACTCGTACGACCCCTCGCTGGTGCTGCCGAGCTCCGAGCTGGACCTGGGCGACCCGGACGACGCGATCCGCACCCGCTACGCCGAGCGCGCCGCCGAGGCGCTGGCCACCGCCCTGCCCGGGCTCGACCCGGCGAAGGTGCGCCACGTGCCCCACCACGTCGCGCACGCCGCCTCGGCGGCGCTGGCCTCCCCGGAGGCCGCGCGCGAGGGCGGCTGCAGCGTGCTGACGATCGACGGGCGCGGCGAGGCGGTCTCCTCGCTGGCCGGGCGCTACCGCGGCGGGTCGCTGGAGGTGCTCGCCAGCCAGCGGCTGCCGCACTCGCTGGGCCTGCTCTACGAGTCGCTGACCGCGCACCTGGGGTTCCTGCACTCCTCGGACGAGTACAAGGTCATGGCGCTGGCCTCCTACGGCAAGCCCCGCTTCGCCGACGAGCTGGCCGAGTTCGTGCACGCCACCGGGGACGGCGGTTTCGTCGCCCAGGCCCCGGACTGGTCGCGGTGGGCGCCGCGGCTGCTGGACGGCGAGCAGTGGGACCCGCGCCGCGACACCGACCACGCCGACCTGGCCGCCAGCGTGCAGGAGGTGCTCGAGCGCACCCTCGTGGACGTCGCCACCTGGCTGCACGGGAAGACGGGTGACCGGGTGCTGGCGATGGCCGGCGGCACCGCCCTGAACTGCGTGGCGAACTCCCGCATCTGGCGCGAGTCGCCGTTCGAGGAGGTGTTCGTGCAGCCCGCCGCGGGCGACTCGGGCACCGCGCTGGGGGCCGCGCTGCAGCTGGCCGCCGACGGCGGGGACGCGATCGTCCCGATGCACGACGCCGCCCTGGGCCGTTCCTGGAGCGACGAGGAGCTGGCGCAGTGGCTGCGCACCGCGCGCCTGCCCTTCAGCACCCCCGAGGACCTGGCCGGCGAGGTCGCCGACGTGCTGGCCGCCGACGGGGTGGTCGCCTGGTTCGACGGCCGGGCGGAGTTCGGCCCGCGCGCGCTGGGGCACCGCTCCCTGATGGCGCACCCGGGCAAGAAGGAGAACCTCGAGCGCCTCAACGACGTCAAGGGCCGTGAGCAGTTCCGCCCGGTGGCACCGATGGTGCTCTCGGAGCGGGCGCCGGAGATCTTCTCCGACGGGCCGTTCCCCAGCCCGTACATGCTCTTCGTGCACGAGGTGGCGCCGCAGTGGCGCGAGCGCATCCCGGCCGTCACGCACGTGGACGGCACCGCGCGCATCCAGACGATCGACGACGAGCGCACCCCGAAGGTGGCGGCCCTGCTGCGCGCGTTCGAGGAGCGCACCGGCCTGCCCGTGGTGGTGAACACGAGCCTGAACACCGCCGGGCGCCCGATGGTCGACGACCCGCGCGACGCGCTGGAGCTGTTCGGTTCCGCGCCCGTGGACCTGCTGGTCCTCGGCCCGCACCTGGTGCGTCGCAGCACCTTCGCCGCGCCGGCGGAGCAGGGCGCGTCCGGGGCCGACGGCGCGTGAGTTCCACCGCACCGCGGTTCTCCGTCGTCGTCCCCACGGTGGGGCGCCCGAGCCTCGACGTCCTGCTGACCACGCTGGCCGCTCAGCGGGGCCCCGCTGCGGAACTCGTCGTCGTGGTCGACGACCGCCGGGGCCGCGACAGCGGCGAGGACCCCTGCGAGCGCGCCTGCGAGCGCGCCCGCGCGGCCGGCCTGCCGGTGCGCCTGGTGCGCTCCGGCGGGCGCGGCCCGGCCGCGGCGCGCAACGCCGGCTGGCGGCGCACCGCGAGCGAGTGGGTCGCGTTCGTGGACGACGACGTGGAGCTGCCCCCGGAATGGTCGCAGCTGCTGGTGGCCGACCTGGCCGCGGCGCCGGGACGGGTGGCCGGGGTGCAGGGGCGGATCACCGTCCCGCTGCCGGAGCACCGGCGCCCCACCGACTGGGAGCGCGGCACGGCCGGCCTGGCGGACGCGGCGTGGATCACCGCGGACATGGCGTACCGGCGCACCGCGCTGGAGCAGGTCGCCGGGTTCGACGAGCGGTTCCCGCGCGCGTTCCGCGAGGACGCCGACCTGGCGCTGCGCGTGCTGGACGCCGGCTGGGAACTGGTGCGCGGCGAGCACGGCGCCGTGCACCCGGTGCGTCCCTCCACCGACCTGGCCAGCCTGCGCCAGCAGCGCGGCAACGCCGATGACGCCACCATGTCGGCGCTGCACGGCCCGGGCTGGCGCGAGCGCGCGCAGTCGGCCGTCGGCAGGCTGCCGGGGCACGTGGTCACGACCGCGGCCGCCGCGACCGCGGTGGTGGCCTCGCTGGCGGGTCGCCGGCGCACCGCGGCCGTCGCCGCGCTGGCCTGGGCGGGGCTGACGGCGGAGTTCTCGTACCGGCGCATCGCACCGGGACCGCGCGACGCCGCGGAGGTGCGCCGCATGCTCGTCACGAGCGCCGCGATCCCGCCGGCCGCGGTGTGGCACCGGGTGCGCGCGGAACTGCGCTGGCGGCGCGACCCGCCCGCGCCGTGGCCGCCGCCGGTGCGCGCGGTGCTGTTCGACCGCGACGGCACCCTCGTGCACGACGTGCCCTACAACGGCGACCCGGACCTCGTGGCCCCCGTGGACGGTGCCCGCGAGGCGCTGGAGCGCGTGCGCTCGGCGGGGCTGCGCACCGGCCTGGTCAGCAACCAGTCCGGGGTGGCGCGCGGGCTGCTGACGACGGCGCAGGTGGAGGCGGTCAACGCCCGCCTCGCCGACCTGGTCGGCGGCTTCGACACGGTGCAGTTCTGCCCCGACGGCCCGGACGAGCCGTCCGCGCGCCGCAAGCCCGAGCCGGGGATGGTGCTGGACGCCGCCCGGGAGCTGGGCGTGCTGCCGGCGGAGTGCCTGGTGGTCGGCGACATCGGCGCCGACGTGGAGGCGGCGCTGTCGGCCGGCGCCCGGGCCGTGCTGGTGCCCACGCCCGTCACCCGCCCCGAGGAGGTCGCCGCCGCTGCGGCGGTGGCCGCCGACCTCGCCGGGGCGGTGGACCTGGCCCTGGCCGCCGGCCGCGGGGGTTCCTCGTGAGGGTGCTGGCCGCGCGCCTGGACAACGACGGCGACGTCCTGCTGACGGGTCCGGCGGTGCGGGCGCTGGCCGCGCGCGCGAGCGTGGACGTGCTGGCCTCCCCCGCCGGGGCCGGTGCGGCGCGCCTGCTGCCCGGGGTGGACGAGGTGCTCGTGTTCGACCCGCCGTGGAGCGGGTTCTCCCCCGCCGCGGTGGACCCCGCCGCGGTGCAGGACCTCGTGTCGGCGGTGCGCGAGCGCGGTTACGACGAGGCGGTGGTCTTCACCTCGTTCCACCAGAGCCCGCTGCCGCTGGCGCTGCTGCTGCGCCTGGCGGGGGTGGCGCGCATCAGCGCCACCAGCGAGGACTACCCCGGCTCGCTCCTGGACGTGCGGCACCGCCGCGAGGGCGGTCCGCGCGCCGACGCGCACGAGGCCGAGGCGGCGCTGGAACTGGCCGCGGCCGCCGGTTTCCCGGTGCCCGCGGGCGACGACGGCCGGTTGCGGGTGCTGACGACCGCCCCGCCGCCGCCGGGCCTGCCGGCCTCCTACGTGGTGGTGCACCCGGGGGCGTCGGTGCCGGCGCGGGCGCCGCTGCCGGAGCAGGCCGCCGGGATCGTCGAGGCGTTGCGGCACGCCGGGCGCGACGTCGTGGTGACCGGCGGCCCCGGGGAGCGGCGGCTGACCGCCGCGGTGGCCGCGCCCGGCGCCGTGGACCTCGGCGGGCGCACCGACCTGCCGGGGCTGGCGGCCGTGCTGGCCGCCGCGGACGCCGTGGTCGTGGGCAACACCGGACCGGCGCACCTGGCGGCCGCGGTGGGCACGCCGGTGGTGTCGTTGTTCGCGCCGGTCGTGCCGTCGGCGCGCTGGGCCCCGTACGGGGTGCCGCACGTGCTGCTGGGCGACCAGAGCGCGGCGTGCCGCGGTTCGCGGGCCCGCGCGTGCCCGGTGCCGGGGCACCCGTGCCTGGCGGGCGTGGGGGCGCGGGAGGTCGTGGCGGCCGTGGAGGCGCTGGCACCTGCCGTCCCCGGGGCGGTCGTGGAGGAAGTCGACCGGGAGAACGCTCCCGCGGGAGGGACGCTGTGAGGATCCTCGTCTGGCACGTGCACGGGTCGTGGATGACCGCGTTCGTCTCCGGCGCGCACGAGTACCTGCTGCCGCTGGTGGACGACCGCGGCCCGGACGGGCGCGGGCGCGCGCGCACCTGGGACTGGCCCGCGAGCGCCGTGGAGGTGCCCGTGGCGGAGCTGCGTGCGGCGCAGTTCGACGTGGTGGTGCTGCAGCGCCCCGAGGAGCTGGAGCTGGTGGAGCGCTGGACGGGCCGCCGCCCCGGCCGCGACGTGCCGGCCGTCTACGTGGAGCACGACGCCCCGCGCGCGGGCGCGGCGGACAGCCGGCACCCGCTGGCCGACCAGCGCGCGGTGCCGATCGCGCACGTGACGAGCTTCAACCGCCTGTACTGGGACTGCGGCGACGCGCGCACCACGCTGGTGGACCACGGCGTCATCGACCCCGGTCACCGCTACACGGGCGCGTCCGCCTCGCTGGCCGCCAGCGTCAACGAGCCGGTGCGGCGCTGGCGGGTGGCGGGCACCGACGTGCTGCTGCGCCTGGCCGAGCAGGTCCCGGTGGCGCTGCACGGCATGGGCGTGCGGGCGCTGGCGCAGCGGGTGGCGGGCACGGCGGCGGGCGAGGGCCTGAGCGTGCACGAGGACCTGCCGCAGGCGCGGCTGCACGAGGCGCTGGGGACGCACCGCGCCTACCTGCACCCCTACCGGTGGACCAGCTTGGGGTTGTCGATGATCGAAGCCATGATGATCGGCATGCCGGTGCTGGCGCTGCCGGCGACGGCCGCGCCGGAGGCGGTGCCCCCGTCGGCGGGGGTGCTCTCCAGCGATCCCGACGTGCTGGTCGCCACCGCCCGGCGGTGGCTGGCCGACCCGGACGAGGCCCGCGAGCGCGGGGAGGCGGCGCGCCGCCACGCCCTCGCGGCGTTCGGGGTGGAACGCTTCCTGGCGGACTGGGACCGACTGCTCGAGGAGGTGGTGGCATGAGGGCCCCCGCAGGGACCGGAACCGCGCGCACGCCGCGGCGCATCGCGATGGTGTCCGAGCACGCGAGCCCCCTGGCCGTGCTGGGCGGCGTGGACGCCGGTGGGCAGAACGTGCACGTGGCGGCACTGGCCTCGGCGCTGGCCGACCGCGGTCACGAGGTGGTCGTCTACACGCGCCGGGACGCGGCGGGCCTGCCCGGGCGCACCCGGCTGCGCCCGGGCGTGGAGGTCGTGCACGTGGACGCCGGGCCGGCCGAGCCGGTCGCCAAGGACGACCTGGCGCCGTTCATGCCGGCGTTCGCCGAGGTGCTGGACGAGGAGTTCGCGCAGCGTCGCCCCGACGTGGTGCACGCGCACTTCTGGATGTCCGGCACGGCGGCGCTGCCCGCCGCGCGCGCCCACGGGATCCCCCTGGTGCAGACCTTCCACGCCCTGGGCAGCGTCAAGCGCCGGTACCAGGGCAGCGCGGACACCAGCCCGCCGGGACGGCTGGACGCCGAGCGCCGCCTGGCCCGGGACGTGGACCTGGTGATCGCCACGTGCCGCGACGAGGTCGCCGAGCTGCGGGCCTCGGGCGCGCCGCCGCGGCGGGTGCAGGTGGTGCCGTGCGGGGTGGACACCGCGCGCTTCGCGGAGCCGGGCGAGGTGCCGGCCGACGTGGTCGGCCCGCGCCGTCCGGGGTGCCGCACGCGGTTGCTGAGCGTGGGGCGGCTGGTGCCGCGCAAGGGCGTGGAGGCCGTGGTGCGCGCGCTGGAGGCGCTGCCCGACGCCGAGCTGGTGGTGGCCGGCGGCCCGGCCGCGCACGACCTGGACGGCGACCACGAGGCGGTGCGCCTGCAGAAGATCGCCGTGGAGCTGGGCATCGCCGACCGGGTGCGCCTGGTGGGGCGGGTCTCCCCCGCGGACCTGCCGGCGCTGCTGGCCTCCAGCGACGCGCTGGTGGCCACGCCCTGGTACGAGCCGTTCGGCATCGCGGTGCTGGAGGCGATGGCCGCGGGCGTGCCGGTGGTGGCCTCGGCGGTCGGCGGGATGCTGGACACGGTGCGCGACGGCGTGACGGGCCGGCTGGTGCCGGTGGACGGTGCCGGGCACGTGGACCCCGCGGAGCTGGCCTCGGCGCTGCGCTCGGTGGTCGAGGACGCGGCGGTGGCCGCTCGGCTGGGCTCGGCGGGCCGCGAGGTCGCGGTGGAGCGCTACGACTGGGCGCGGGTGGCCGCTTCCACGGAGTCGGCGTACGAGCTGCTGCTGGAGGAGGGCTCCGGGGTCGTGGGCACGCGGGCGTACGTGCGCGAGCACGTCGGTGAGCTGCGCGGGGTGCTGGCGGCGCTGCAGCGCCAGGCGGACCGGCTGGACCGGTGGGGGCGCGAGCTGGTGGAGGTCGTCGACGGCGGCGGCCGGCTGCTGGTGGCGGGCAACGGCGGCAGCGCCGCCGAGGCGCAGCACCTGACCGCGGAACTGGTGGGGCGCTTCCTGGGCGAGCGGCGGCCCCTGTCGGCGATCTCGTTGCACGCGGAGACCTCGACGGTCACGGCCATCGCGAACGACTACGGGGTGGAGGAGGTCTTCGCCCGGCAGGTGGAGGGTCACGGCCGCCCCGGTGACGTGCTGCTGCTGCTGTCGGCGAGCGGGCGCAGCGCGAACCTGCTGCGCGCGGCGGAGCGGGCCCGCGAGTGCGGGTTGCGGGTGTGGGCGATGACGACGTCGGCGCCGAACCCGCTGGTGGACCTGGCCGACGACGCCGTGGTGATGCCGGGGCCGTCGACCTCGGCGGTCCAGGAGGGGCACCTGATGGCGGTGCACACGCTGTGCGTGGCGGTGGAGGCGCACCTGCCGGCCGCCCGCGGCACCCGCGCGATGGACCTGACCGCCGTGCGGTCGCGGCGGGAGGCCAGCGCGTGAGCCCGGTGGCGGGGCAGCCGGTGCCCGCGCGGTCGGTGCGCCGCGTCGTCGTGGTCGGCGACGTGCTGCTGGACCGGGAGGTGCTGGGCGGGGTGCACCGGGTGGCCCCGGACGCGCCGGTGCCGGTGGTGGACGTCGAGGACGTGCGCGAGTCCCCCGGCGGGGCGGGGCTGACGGCGCTGCTGGCGGCGCTGGACCCGTCGGTGGAGGTCTCGCTGGTGGCGCCGGTGGCCGGCGACGACGCGGGAGGGCGCCTGCGCGCGCTGCTGCGCGGGGTGGACGTGGTGGCGCTGCCGCACGCCGGGGCGACGCGGCGCAAGTCGCGGGTGCGCGCCGACGGGCAGGTGCTGGTGCGCCTGGACGACGGCGGCCCGGGCACCCCGGGCGAGCTGGACGGCGCCGCGCTGGCGGCGGCGGGCGAGGCGCTGGCCGCGGCCGACGTGGTGCTCGTGTCGGACTACGGCGCGGGCACCACGCGCGAGCCGCGGCTGCGGGCCCTGCTGGGCGAGGCGGCGCGCCGGGTGCCGGTGGTGTGGGACCCGCACCCGCGCGGCGGACCGCCGGTGCCCGGCTGCGCGCTGGTGACGCCGAACCTGGCGGAGGCGCGCGGGGCGCTGGCGGCGCACCACCCGGACGCGGGGTCGCTGCGGGCGGACGAGCTGGCCGCGCGGCTGCGCGCGGTGTGGGACGTGGCCGCCGTGTGCGTGACCGCCGGTTCGGGCGGGGCGCACTGCGCGGCGGCGGGCAGCGAGGCGCTGCACCTGCCGGCGGTGCCGGCGACGGGCGACCCGTGCGGGGCCGGGGACCGCTTCGCGGCCAGCGCGGCGGTGGAGGTGGCCCGCACGGGGGCGTTGTCCCCGGCGCTGGCGCGGGCGGTGCGCGACGCCTCGGCGTGGGTGGCCGCCGGCGGCACGCACGGGTTCTTCGCGCCCGCCCCGGCACCCGTGCGCGAGCTGCCCGCCGGGGCGACGCCCGCGGAGGTCGCGGCGCGGGTGCGGGCGTCCGGCGGCACGCTGGTGGCCACGGGCGGCTGCTTCGACGTCCTGCACGCCGGGCACGTGGGCTGCCTGGAGGCGGCGCGCGGCCTGGGCGACGCGCTGGTGGTCCTGATCAACTCCGACGACTCGGTGCGCCGGCTGAAGGGCCCCGGGCGGCCGGTCGTGGGCCAGGCGGACCGCGAGCGGGTGCTGCGGGCGCTGGCGAGCGTGGACGCGGTGGGCGTGTTCACCGAGGACGACCCGCGCGCGGCGCTGGCGGAGCTGCGGCCCGACGTGTGGGCCAAGGGCGGCGACTACGGCGGTGCGGAGCTGCCCGAGGCGGAACTGGTGCGCAGCTGGGGCGGTCGGGTGGTGCTGCTGCCGTACCTGGACGGGCGCTCCACCACGTCGATCCTGGCGGCCGGCGCGGGACGCTCGTGACGGCACCCGTGAGCGCTCCCGGCGAGGTGCGCGAGCTGACCGGCGCGGACCTGCTGGTGCTGCGGGCGCTGGGGCTGGGTGACCTGCTGGCGGGCGTGCCGGCGCTGCGCGGGCTGCGGCGGGCGTTCCCGCAGCGGCGGCTGCTGCTGGCGGCGCCGGCCGGGATCGGCGGCTTCCTGCAGCGGCGCGGCGTGGTCGACGAGGTCCTCGTGACCGCGGGGCTGGAGCCGCTGGCCGCGAAGGGTTCCGGTCACCTGGCGGTGGACCTGCACGGCAACGGCCCGGCCAGCCGGGAACCGCTGGCGGCCACGGGCCCGGAGGCCCTGCTGGGTTTCCGCACGGACGGGTACGACGGGCCGGGGTGGGTGCGCAACGAGCACGAGGTGGCGCGCTGGTGCCGCCTGGTGGCCGCCTGGGGGGCCGGCTGCGGGCCGGAGGACCTGCGGTTGCGCCCGCTGCCCCCGGCGCCGGTGAGCGGGCCGGTCGTGGTGCACCCGGGTGCGGCGTTCGCGGCCCGCCGCTGGCCGGTGCAGCGGTGGGCCGCCGTGGTGGGCGAGCTGACCGCCGCCGGCCACGAGGTGCACGTGACGGGCACCGCGGACGAGGCGGTGCTCGGGGCGGCGCTGGCCGCCGCGGGCGCGGTGGACCGCTGCGGCGCCCTGGACCTGGACGGCCTGGCGGACCTCGTGGGCTCGGCGCGCCTGGTCCTGTCGGGCGACACCGGCACGGCGCACGTGGCCACGGCCCTGGGGGTGCCCTCGGTGCTGCTGTTCGGCCCGACCCCGCCGCACTGGTGGGGCCCGGCGATCGACGCCGACCGGCACGCGGTGCTGTGGCACGGCGACCCGGCGGCCACCGACTACGTCGGCGACCCGCACGGCGCGGACGTGGACCCGACCCTGGCGCGGATCACCGTCGCGGAGGTCCTGGACGCCGCCGCCGGGTTCCTCACGCGCTGAACCCTTCGCCCCGGCTGCGGCACGGGGTGGGGTGGTTGGTCGGTGGCGGGTGCTGCGGCCGGCTCTCCGCCCGCTGCCGGGTGCACCGCCTCGCCCGAGCGCACAGGGCGGGCTCCGGACGCCGGCCTCCGCACCCGCCCCCTCCCTGCTGCACGTCACCTGGGCAGGAACCAGGCCGCACACCGCGCGTGGTGAGTTCCGAGGGAGCCGAGGAGTCCCCGAGGGCGGGCGTCCGGAGCCCGCTCCTGCGCGGCCTCGTGCGATGGTGCACCCGGTAGCGGGCGGAGAGCCAGCCCTCGGGGACTCCTCGGCTCCCGGGCGTCAACCCGACCGGGCCCCGGCGCGACTCAGGTGCCGCAGAAGGTCCGGTAGGCGCCGAAGTCCGGCGGGGCCGGGGCGGCGTAGCGCTCCAGGCCCGGGCGTTCGGCGAAGGGGGCCCGCACGACGTCCAGGAGCTGCTCGAAGGGCGCGAGGTCGCCGTCGGTGGCCGCGGCGAGGGCCTCCTCGACGAGGTGGTTGCGCGGGACGTAGACCGGGTTCACCCGGTCCATCGCGTCGGCGTCCGGGCCCAGGGCGCGCCAGCGGCCCAGCCAGTCGTCGAGCGCTGCGGCGTCGAGGAAGTGGCGATGCAGGGGTCCGGCGTCGCCCCGGGCGGCGGTGGCCAGCGCCCGGAAGGACGAGGTGAGGTCGACGCGGTCCGCCTGCAGCAGGGCGAGCAGCTCCTCGGCCAGCGGCCGCACCACCTCGCCCGCGGCACCGGGCAGGCCCAGCTTGGCCGCCACCCCGGCGCTCCAGGCGCTGTGGTACTCCTCGCGGAAGTCGCCGAGGGCGTCCTGCGCGAGGGCGACCGCCTGCTCCTCGTCCTCGTGCAGCAGCGGCAGCAGGGCCTCGGCGAGGCGGGCGAGGTTCCACTGCGCCACGGCGGGCTGGTTGCCGTAGGCGTAGCGCCCGCCGTGGTCGATGGAGCTGTAGACGGTGGCCGGGTCGTAGGCGTCCAGGAAGGCGCAGGGCCCGTAGTCGATGGTCTCCCCGGAGATGGTGGTGTTGTCGGTGTTCATGACGCCGTGGACGAACCCGACGAGCATCCACCGGGCGACCAGCCGCGCCTGGGCGCGGGCCACGGCCCGGAACAGGGCGAGGTGCGGGTTCTCGGCCGAGGCGACCTCGGGGTGGTGGCGCCCGGTGGCGTGCTCGGCCAGTCGCCGCAGCAGGTCGAGGTCGCCGGTGGCGCGGGCGTACTGGAAGCTGCCGACGCGCAGGTGGCTGCTCGCCACCCGGGCGAGGACCGCGCCGGGCAGCGGCTCCTCGCGGCGCACGGTGCGCCCGGTGGCCACGACGGCCAGGGACCGGGCGGTGGGGATGCCCAGGGCGTGCACCGCGCTGCTGACGAGGTGCTCGCGCAGCATCGGCCCGACGGCGGCCAGGCCGTCCCCGCCGCGGGCGAACGGCGTGCGCCCGGAGCCCTTCAGGTGCAGGTCGCGCAGCCGGCCGGCGCGGTCGGTGAGCTCCCCGAGCAGGAGCGCGCGCCCGTCGCCCAGGCGCGGGGAGAACCCGCCGAACTGGTGCCCGGAGTAGGCCTGCGCCACCGGCGCGGCACCGTCGGGGACGGCCGCGCCGACCAGGAACCGCACGCCGTCGGCGCTGCGCAGCCAGGAGGCGTCCAGGTCCAGCTCGGCGGCCAGCTCCTCGTCGAGGACGAGCAGCCGGGGGTCGGGGACCTCCTCGGCCCGCCAGGGCACCGCCATCTCCGGCAGTTCGCGGGCGAAGCGGTCATCGAGGACGACGGGGCGGACGGGAGCGAGGCTCACCCCCTCGACACTACGCGCGGTACCGCTCAGGCGCCCGTGGCGCGGAACCACTCCACGGTGCGGCGCAGCCCCTCGGCCCAGTCGACCTCCGGCTTCCAGCCCAGCAGGGTCTGCGCCAGCGTGGTGTCGGGGCGGCGCACCTGCGGGTCGTCCTGCGGGCGCGGCACGAACCGGATGCCGGAGCGGGACCCCGCGGCGCGGATGACGTCCTCGGCGATCCCCCGGACGGTCAGCTCCTCGGGGTTGCCGATGTTGACGGGCCCGGGGTGGCCGCTGGCGGCCAGGGCGAGGATGCCGACGACGAGGTCGTCGACGTAGCAGATGGAGCGGGTCTGCTGCCCGTCGCCGGCGACGGTGACCGGTTCACCGGCCAGCGCCTGGCGGATGAAGGTGGGGATGGCCCGGCCGTCGGCGGCGCGCATCCGGGGGCCGTAGGTGTTGAAGATCCGCACGATGGCGGTGTCGACGCCGTGGGTGGTGCGGTAGGCGGTGGTCAGCGCCTCGGCGTAGCGCTTGGACTCGTCGTAGACCCCGCGCGGGCCGACGGGGTTGACGTGACCCCAGTACGTCTCGGGCTGGGGGTGCACCTGCGGGTCGCCGTAGGTCTCGGAGGTGGAGGCCAGCAGGAACCGCGCGCCCTTGTCCTTGGCCAGGCCCAGGGCGTGCCAGGTGCCGGTGGCACCGACCTTCAGCGTCTCCAGCGGCAGCTTGAGGTAGTCCACCGGGGAGGCCGGGGAGGCGAAGTGCAGCACCAGGTCGACGGGCCCGGGCACGTGCACGTACTCGGTGATGTCGCAGCGGCGCAGCGTGAAACCGGGGCGGTCGGTGAGGTGCTCGACGTTGCCGGGCCCGCCGGTCAGGAAGCTGTCCAGGCAGACGACCTCGACCCCGGCGTCCAGCAGCGCCTCGCACAGGTGGCTGCCGAGGAAGCCCGCGCCGCCGGTGACCACGGCTCGGGAGAAGCGCCGCACGTCCAGGGTCCCGGAGGGGGCGGAGGCGGCCTCCGCCGCGTGGGTGGTCTCGCGCGGGGTCTCGGTCACGGGGGCGATGCAACCACCCCGGGGGCCGACACGCCCGCCGACCCCGCCGCACGCGCCGCGGCGTGTCGCCACTAGCGTCCGGCGCGTGAGTGCCTCCACCGCCACCCCCGACGTGACGGTCGTGGTCGCCACCCGCGACCGCGCCGACGACCTGCGCGCCAGCCTGCCGCGCCACGAGGCGCCGGTGGTGCTGGTGGACAACGGTTCCACGGACGACAGCGTGGAGGTGGTGCGGGCCGAGGCGCAGCGGCGCGAGCGTTCCGGGCTGCCGCCGCTGCGGCTGCTGCAGCCGGGCCGCAACCTGGGGGCGACGGCCCGCAACCTGGGGGTGCGGGCCGCGAGGACGGAACTCGTGGCGTTCGCCGACGACGACTCCTGGTGGGCGCCGGGGGCGCTGGCGCGCGCCGTGGAGGTGTTCGCCGCCCACCCCCGCCTGGCGCTGCTGGCGGGGCGGACGCTGGTGGGGCCCGAGGAGGACCTGGACCCGATCTGCGCGGACATGGCCTCGGCCCCGTGGGGCCGCAGCCCCGACCTGCCGGGCCCGGACGTGCTGGGTTTCCTGGCCTGCACGGCGGTGGTGCGGCGCGAGGCGTTCCTGGCGGCGGGGGGTTTCGACGACGTGGTCTTCTTCGCCGGCGAGGAGGAGCGCCTCACCTACGACCTGGTCGCGGCCGGGTGGGGGCTGGCGTACGTGGAGGACGTCGTGGCGCACCACCACCCCTCCCCCAGCCGCGGCCCGGCGGCCTCCCGCCGGGAGCTGCTGGGCCGCAACGAGCTGCTGACGGCGTGGATGCGCCGGCCGCTGCCGGTGGCGGCGGCGCGCAGCGCCCGGTGGCTGGTCGAGGGCGGCGAGCACCGCCGCGCGGTCCTGGCCGCGGCACCGCGGTTGCCGCGGGCGCTGCGGGCGCGGCGGCACCCCTCGGCGGAGGTCGAGCGGCGGCTGCGCGTGCTGGCGGAGCGCGGGGCGTGAGCGCCGCGGACGTGGCGGAGGCGATCCCCACCGGGCCGCCCGACGAGCGCGTCACGGTGGTGCTGATCACGTGGCAACGGCGCGAGGAGGCGCTGCTGGCGGTGGGCCGGCTGCTGCGGCTGCCGGAGCGGCCGCGCGTGATCGTGCTGGACAACGCCTCCACCGACGGCACGGCGCAGGCGCTGCGCGAGCGCCACCCGCGCGGCAGCGCGGGCGCGGACCGCCTGGACGTGGTGGTGCTGCCGGAGAACCAGGGCGCGGTGGCCCGCAACACCGGGGTGGCCAGCGCGAGCACGCCGTACGTGGCGTTCTGCGACGACGACACCTGGTGGGACCCCGGTTCGCTGGCGCGCGCGGCGGACGTGCTGGACGCCGACCCGCGCGTGGCGGTGCTGACCGCCCGGATCGTCGTGGAGCCGGGTTCGGTGGAGGACGGGATCGTCGCCGAGCTGCGCGACTCCCCCGTGCGGGGCGCACCGGGCCTGCCGGGCCCTGCGCTGGGCAGCTTCCTGGCGGGGGCGTCGGTGGTGCGCCGCGACGCCTTCCTGCAGGTGGGGGGTTTCTCGAAGCGCCTGTGGCTGGGCGGGGAGGAGGAGCTGCTGGCGGCCGACCTCGCGGCGGCGGGCTGGGAGCTGTGCTACCTGGAGGACCTGACGGTGCACCACCAGGCGTCGGTGCTGCGCGAGTCGCAGCTGCGCCGGCGGCACGGCGTGCGCAACACCCTGTGGTTCACGTGGTTGCGCCGGCCGGTGCCGGCTGCGCTGCGGCGCACGGGTTTCCTGCTGCGCACGGTCCCCCGCGACCGCACCAGCGCCCTGGGGGTCCTGGACGCGGTGCGCGGGGTGCCGTGGCTGGTGCGCGAGCGCCGGGTGCTGCCGCCGCACGCCGAGGCGAGGTTCGCGGCGCTGGAGGAGTCCCAGCGCGCCTCGACCTCGCGGCACTACGGCTGAGGGCGCTGCGGCCGAGCGCCGCGGTGGTCGGGCGGGCCGGGCGGCGACGCCGCGGGCGCGCCCGTGCTGCGGCGCGGCACCAGCCGCGGCAGCAGCAGCTCGGTGCGCGGGGCGGTCGCCGGGTCGGCCATCCGCTGCAGCAGCAGCTCGCCGGCGCGCCGGCCGACCTCGCGGCTGCGGTTGTCGACGCTGGTGAGCGAGACGCGGCGCAGGGCTGCCAGGGACGTGTCGTCGTAGCCGGCGACGGAGACGTCCTGCGGCACGCGCAGGCCGAGCTCGTCGGCGGCGGCGAGCACGCCGAGGGCGGAGACGTCGTTGGCCGCCAGCACGGCGGTGGGCCGCTGCGGCCGGCGCAGCAGCCGCAGCGCGGCGCGGTGGCCGCCGTCCTCGGTCATGTCCGCGGCCGCCACCGTCGCGGTGAGGCCGCCGGCGCCCGCGGCGCGCTCGAAGGCGTCCCGGCGCAGCGCTCCGACGGCGCCCGTCCCGGCGACGTGCGCGAGGTGGCGGTGCCCGAGCGCGGCGAGGTGCTCGACGACGAGCCGCACCCCGGCCTCGCCGTCGTCGGCGACGAGGTCCGCGGGCGCGCCCAGGGCGTCGCGGGTGCCCGCCAGGACGGTGGGCACGGCCGCGGCGGCCTCCTCGACGGCGGTGACGTCGTCGCGGGTGCCGACGACCACGAGCCCGTCCACGCGCAGCCGCACGAGGTCGCCGGCGGCGCGGGGCTCGGCGTTCGTGTCGGCCAGCACGGGGCGCAGGCCCGCCGCGGTCAGGACGGGGCGCAGCCCGTCCAGCAGGTCCACGAACCAGGGGTTGCGCAGGTCGTCGAGGACGACGCCGACGGTGCGGGTGCGCCGCTCGGCGAGGCTGCGGGCGGCCGGGTCGGGGCGGTAGCCGAGCTCCTCGACGGCGGCCAGCACGGCGCGGCGGCTCTCCTCGCCGACCCGGGGCGAGCCCTGCAGCACCAGAGAGACCAGGGACTTGGACACCCCGGCGCGCTCGGCGACGCTGCGGATCGTGGGTCTGGCCGCACCACCCGCACGTCCCCGCGCCACGTCCGCCTCCCCACCACCGCCGGGTGCCTTGACACCTCAGGTCCAGACCTCCACCCTAGCGATCGTTGGACCGGTCCAACACCCGTTCCCGCTCCCCTGGAGGTCCCCGTGCCCGATCTGCACCTCGGCCTGGTCGGCGTCGGCCGCATCGGCGCGATGCACGCCGCGAACATCGTGGCGACGCCCGGCGTCGGGACCCTCACCCTCACCGACGCCGTCCCCGCGCAGGCGCGCGCGGTCGCCGCGGCGCTGCCCGGTGACGGCGCCGGGGTGGTCGTGGCCGACGACGTGGAGGCGCTGCTGCGCAGCGGGATCGACGGCCTCGTCGTCGCCGCCGGCACCGCGGCGCACCCGGAGCTGATCCGCGCCGGCGTCGAGGCGGGGGTCCCCGTGCTGTGCGAGAAGCCCGTGGCCCCGGACGTGGCGCGCTCGCTGCCCGTCCTGGAGCACCTCGCAGCGCGCGGCGGCGTCGTGCGGATCGCCCACCAGCGCCGGCACGACCCCGGCTACCGCGAGGCCAAGCGCGCCTTCGACGCCGGCGAGCTGGGCTGGCTGCACGCCGTGCGCGCCGTCACCTGCGACGTCACGCCGCCCGCGGTGGAGTTCATCGCCACCTCCGGCGGGCTGTTCCGCGACTGCAGCGTGCACGACTTCGACGTCCTGCGCTGGATCACCGGCCGGGAGGTGGTGCAGGTGTACGCGCGCGGCTCGAACAACGGCGACCCGCAGATCGGCCGCGTCGGGGACGTGGACTCCGCGCTGGCGGTGTGCACCCTGGACGACGGGACCCTGGCGGTGGTGACGGCCTCGCGCTACAACGGCGCCGGGCACGACGTGCGCCTGGAGCTGCAGGGCTCGCGCGGCACCGTGGTGGTCGGCATGGACGAGGCCCTGGCCGCGCGCTCGGCCGAGCCGGGCGTCACCTTCCCCGCCGGCCCCCCGCACACCACGTTCGCCGAGCGCTTCGCCGCCGCCTACCGCGCCGAGGTCGCCGCCTTCGTGGACCTGGTGAACGGGGTCGACGGCGACCTGTGCCTGCCGCAGGACGCCGTGGCGGCCTCCCGCATCGCCGACGCCGCGCAGGAGTCGCTGCTGACGGGTGCACCGGTCGCGGTGCCGCCCGCGGCGGTCCTCGTCGGCTGAGCGTGCACGCGCGGACGGGCCCGCGGCACACCCGGTGCCGCGGGC
>NZ_JBJLSE010000018.1:0-58202 GCF_050871845.1 Kineococcus arenarius subsp. arenarius | reverse complement strand
CCCCCCCCCCCCCCCCCCCCCCCCCCCCCCCCCCCCCCCCCCCCCCCCCCCCCCCCCCCCCCCCCCCCCCCCCCCCCCCCCCCCCCCCCCCCCCCCCCCCCCCCCCCCCCCCCCCCCCCCCCCCCCAGGGGTGGGTGGGGGTGCGGGGAGGGGGCGGGGCGCTGAGGATGGCGGCGTGGGGGCCGAGGGGACCGTGGAGGACGTGCTGCGCCGGGTGAGCCCGGCCCTGCGCACCGCCTTCCGGGTCGCGGCCTCGCTGCGGCGCGGCAAGGCCGTGCACACCCGCGGGTCGGTCGTGGCCGCCGAGGTCGTGCGGCACGGGCTGGCCGAGCCCGTGGGGGTGCCGTGGGTGGACGAGGCCGGGGTGGACCGGGCCGTGGTGCGCTTCTCGCGCGCCGCCGGGCTGCCGCGGCCGCTTCCGGACGTGCTGGGCCTGGCGCTGCGCGTGAGCGGGCCGGACGGCGAACCCCGCGACCTGCTGCTGTCCACGACGTTCGACACCGGCGCGGGCCGCCGGTTGCTGCGGCCCGCCCTGGACCACCGCTCGGGCACCTACGGCAGCGTCGCGGCGTTCCGCACCCCCGCCGGGCCGCTGCTGGCCGGCGCCCGCTGGCGCGAGGGGCGGTTCGTGCTCGCGGTGGCCGCACCGCGCGGGCCGTGGCGGCCCTTCGCCGAGCTGCTGCTGCACGAGGACCCCGCCACGGCCCCCGACCGCGTCCTCACCTTCGACCCCGGCCGCCACCCCGTGCCCGGGATGGCGATGCCCCACCGGTGGCTGCGGCTGCGCGAACCCGCCTACGCCGGCTCGCGCGCCGGGCGGTCGCGGCACGACCGCTAGGTGCCCGGCGGGTACCAGTGCTCCTCGGGCGCGGGACGGCCGAAGTGGAACCCCTGCGCGAACTCCCAGCCCTGCGCGCGCAGGTGCTCGGCCTGGGCCCGCGTCTCCACGCCCTCGGCCAGCGCCACCAGGCCGAAGCCGCGGGCCAGGCCCGCCACGGCCGCGGCGATGCGGCCGGCGTCGGTGTCGGCGGGCAGCCCGGTGACGAAGGAGCGGTCCAGCTTCAGGGCCACCACCGGCAGCCGGTGCAGGTACGACAGCCCCGAGTACCCGGTGCCGAAGTCGTCGATGGCGATGCGGACCCCGGCCGCGGCGAGGCGGGCGAGCTCACGGGTCGTCGTGGTGTCGCCCGCCAGCAGGGAGTGCTCCAGCAGCTCCACCACGAGCCGGTCCGGGTCGAGACCGCGCGCGTGCAGCTGGGTGAGCACCTCGTCGGCGAACGTGCCGTCGAAGCGGCGCGCGGAGGTGTTCACCGACACCCGCACGCCCGGGCGGCGCTGGAGCAGGTCCAGCACCCGCTCCAGGACGAGGGCGTCGACGGCCACCGACAGCCCGCTCTCCTCGGCCACCGGCCAGAAGTCCTCCGGGGCCAGCAGACCGCGCTCGGGGTGGTGCCAGCGCACCAGCGCCTCGAAACCCACCCGCTCGGCGTCGGCGAGGCGCACCACCGGCTGGTAGTGCACCTCCAGCTGCCCGCGCTCCAGGGCCCGGCGCAGGTCGTCCTCCAGGCGCAGCCGGCCCAGGACCCGCTCGCGCATCACCGGCTGGAACCACCGCACCGATCCGGGTCCGGCCGCCTTCGCGGTGCGCAGCGCCGTGTCCGCGTCGCGCAGCAGGCCCAGCGCGTCGGTGGTGCGCGCGCCGTCCCGCCCGGCCACCGCCACCCCCACCCCGGCCCCGCAGCGCACCTCGCGGCCGGCGGCGCGCAGCGGCCGGCTCAGCTCCCCCGCCAGCCGCCGCGCGGCCTCCAGCGCGGCACCGGGCAGCGGGCCGTTCAGCCCGTCGACGACGACGGCGAACTCGTCGCTGCCCAGGCGGGCGACCACGTCGGCGCCGCGCACGGCCGCCAGCAGCCGGCGGGCCACCGCCACGAGCACCTCGTCGGCCAGGACGTGCCCCAGGGCGGCGTTGAGGACGCGGAAGCGGTCCAGGTCGCACACCAGCACGGCCAGCGGCGGCCCGGGCAGGGCCAGGCGGCGGCCGAGCTCGTCCAGCAGCGCGGTGCGGTTGCGCAGGCCCGTCAGCTCGTCGTGGTCGGCGCGGTGCAGCTTGTCGGCCAGGGCGCGGTGCCGCTCGTCGTCGTCGACCAGCTGCGCCACCAGGACGTCGCGGCCGTCGACGCGGGCGAGCGCCACGGTGGCCTGCACCCAGGAGCTGGTGCCGTCCAGGCGGCGCACCAGGGCCTCGTGCACGGCGGCACCGGCACCGTCGCGGTCCAGCCCGCGCACGACCTGCTCCAGGGGGAAGCGGCCGTCGGCGGTGAGCACGACGTCCTGCAGGACGCGGCCCACCACGGCCTCGCGACGGGTGCGGAGGAGCGCGCAGAAGGCGGGGTTGACGTCCAGGACCAGGCCGGCGCGGTCGGTCACCGCGATGCCCGCGGACAGCGACTCGAAGACCTGGCGGGTGCGGGTGGGCAGGACGGGCACCGTCTCGAGCACCGTCGCCGCAGCGGTCCCCCCGCCCGCGGGCGACGGCGCGCGCCGGTCCTGCCGGGACGGGTCGACGGGCACGGGCACCTCCTGGGCGGCCACACCAGATGATCCCCGAGGAGCGGGTGCGGGGGAAGGTCCCCGCGTGTCGTAACGTCCTGCGCCGTGCCCGCGACGACGACCACGTCCCACGCGGCCCGTCGCGCCTGGCACGCGTACCGGGCGTGGCGGAACCTGCCGGCCACGCTCGTGGCGGTCGGGTGGGCGCGCCTGCACGGGGTGCGACCGGTCCTGGGCCCGGACCTGCTGGTCGAGTGCGCCCCGATGCCGCCGCGCACCTACGGCCGCGGCGGCACCACCGTCGGCAACGCGTGGTTGCACGGGGGGCTGGGCGGGCCGGCGCGGCGCCGGCACGAGTCCCGCCACGCCGACCAGTACGCGCTGCTGGGCACCGTGCCGTTCCTGGCCCTGTACGGGCTCAACGCGCTGCTGACCGGCAACGACCCCGCGCGGAACGCGTTCGAGCGCTGGGCGGGGCTGGCCGACGGCGGTTACGCGCCGTCGCGGAGGACCGGGCCGGGCACCGGGCGCACCCGCACCGCCAGGACGGCGACGTCGTCCTCGGCGTGACCGGCGACCTCCGCCAGGACCGCGTCGCAGATGCCGTCCGGGCCCAGGTGGGCGAAGCGGGCGGCGGTGCGGGCCAGCCAGTCCACGCCGTCGTCGATGGAGGCGCCGCGGCGCTCCACGAGCCCGTCGGTGTACAGCAGCACCGTCGCGCCCGGCGCCAGGCCGTGCACGTGGTCGGCGCGCTGGAAGGAGGCCTCCATGCCCAGCAGGAGGTCCGGTTCGGTGCGCAGGACCTCCACCCGGCCGTCGGGGGTGATGACCACCGGCGGCGGGTGGCCGGCGTTGGACCAGCGCAGCCGCCACGCCCGGGCGCCCTCGACCGGTTCCACGGTGGCCAGCACGCCGGTGGCCAGCGCCCCCACGCCCAGGTCGCGCATCGCCCGGTCCAGCGCCGACAGCGCCGAGGCGGGCGAGACCTCCAGGGAGTAGCCGATGCCGCGCAGCAGGTTGCGCACCTGCCCCATGGCGGCGGCGGCGTCCTGGTCGTGGCCGGTGACGTCGCCGATGACCAGGCACGCGGTGCCGGAGGCGGTGAGGAAGGCGTCGTGCCAGTCGCCGCCGACCTGGGCGTGCTCGGCCGCCGGCAGGTACCGCACGGCGATCTCCAGGTGCTCCGGCTGCGGCGCCGACGTCAGCAGGCTGCGCTGCAGCGTCTCGGCCAGCGAGCGCACCGCGTCGGCGGCCTCGCGCTCGGCGCGCCGGGCCCGCACCCGGTCCACGGCCTGCGCGGCGGAGGCGGCCAGCGCGGTGAGCAGGTCGCGGTCCTCCGGGCGCAGCTCGCGCGGGCGGCGCCACGACAGGCCCAGGACACCGACGGTGCGGTCGGTCAGGCGCAGCGGCCAGGCGGCCGTGCCGGCGGCGGCGTCGAGGACCGGCACGCCCCGCAGCGCCGACGCCAGCGCCGCCGCCGCCGGGTCGGCGGTGTCGCCGAGGACCTCGAGCCGGCCGGTGCCGTCGGGCGAGGCCTCCAGCAGGCCCAGCACGACGCCGTCGGCGCCGAGCAGCGCGGAGGCGCCGCGGCCCAGCACGCGCAGCACGTCCACCTCGGCGTCGACGTCGGGCAGGGCCTGCGCGACGGCGACGAGCCCGCCGAGGCGCTGCGCCTGCCACGCCTGCAGGTCGGCGCGGCGGCGCTCGGCCTCGTAGGAGGCGGCGGCGGACAGCCCGTCGCCGACGGTGGCGGCGACCAGGCGCAGGAAGTCGCGGTAGGTGGTGTCCGGGGCGATGCGCGGGCTCAGGCGCGCGGCGAGGACGCCCGGGGAGGCGCCGCCCAGGGCGGCGGGGATCGGCACCCAGGCCAGCGGGCCGGCGCCGCCGTCCTCGCGCACGAGCACCTGACGGGGCCGCAGCGGCTCGGGGGCCGCCGGCAGGACGTGCTCGCGGCCGGTGCCCACCGCGCCGGGCAGGTGCAGGTCGACCTCGGGCAGGTCCAGCGGGGCGGTGCGCAGCACGTCGAGGGCGCGGTCGGCGACCGCGGCCGGGGAGTCCAGGTCGGTGGCCAGGTCCCCGAGCAGGGTGAGCAGCTCGAGGCGGCGGTGGTCCTGCACCTGGCCGGTGGTCTCCACGGCGATGTCCATGACGCCGTGGACGGCGCCGTCCTCGCCGAGCAGCGGCGAGTAGGAGAACGTGAAGTACGACTCCTCGAGGAAGCCCCTGCGGTGCAGCGGCAGGGGCAGGTCCACCGACCAGGTGGCCTCCCCGGCGAGCGCCTTGTCGAAGAGGGGGCGCAGCTCCTCCCACGCCTCGGGGAACACCTCGCGCACGGGGCGGCCCAGCGCTGCGGGGTGCTTGCCCTCGACCATGTCGGCGTAGGGCTGGTTGTAGAGCATCACCAGGTCCGGGCCCCAGCAGACCAGGACGGGGAACCGGGTGCCCAGGGCCAGCTCCAGGGCCTGGCGCAGCGGGCGCGACCAGCCCGCGGGGTCGCCGATGGGGGTGGCGGCCCAGTCGACCGCCTCGTACGCCTCGCGCAGGCCGCTGGCCTCGGCGAACGGCAACCTCTTCACGCACGGGAACCTAGTCGAGATCACCGACGCGCAGCGCGCCGCGTCCCGGCGCTGACCGGCAGGCCGGGGGTGACCGGCAGGCCGGGGGTGCCGGTCGGCGCCGGGGTGCGGGAAGAGACCGGGCCCCATGTTCGTTGAAGGCTCAACCAGGTGCTCGAGGGAGCACCGCAGGACCAGGCGCCCACGCGGCGCCGGGGAGGGGAGCACCGTGGAGATCGGCATCAGCGCCTTCGCGGAGACGACGCCCGACGCGCGCACCGGCGAGGTCCTCAGCCACGCCCAGCGGCTGCGCGAGGTCGTCGAGGAGATCGAGCTGGCCGACCAGGTCGGCCTGGACGTCTACGGCCTCGGCGAGCACCACCGCCCCGACTACGCCGCCTCCGCACCCGCCGTCGCGCTCGCCGCCGCGGCCTCGCGCACCTCCCGCATCCGGCTGTCCAGCGCGGTCACCGTCCTGTCCAGCGACGACCCGGTGCGCGTCTTCCAGCAGTTCGCCACCCTCGACGGCCTCTCGGACGGGCGCGCCGAGGTCCTCGCCGGCCGCGGCTCCTTCATCGAGTCCTTCCCGCTGTTCGGGTACGACCTCGACGACTACGAGGAGTTGTTCACCGAGAAGCTGGACCTGCTGCTGACGATCCAGCGCGACCCGGCGCACGTCACCTGGCCCGGCGGGCGCCACCGCGCCGCCGTCGACGGCCTCGGCGTGTACCCGCTGCCGGTGCAGCAGCCGCTGCCCGTGTGGATCGGCGTGGGCGGCAGCCCCCAGTCCGTCGTGCGCGCCGGCACCCTGGGCCTGCCGCTGGCCGTCGCCATCATCGGCGGCGAACCCGCGCAGTTCCGGCCCCTGGTGGACCTGTACCGCGAAGCCGCCCGCCGTGCCGGCCACGACCCCGCCACCCTGCCGGTGGCGACCCACTCCCACGGCTTCGTCGCCGAGACGTCCCAGCGCGCCGTCGACGTCCACTTCGAGCCGTACCGGCACGCGATGGACGTCATCGGTCGCGAGCGCGGCTGGCGACCCTTCAGCCGCACCGGCTACGAGGCGGCCCGCAGCCGCCGCGGGGCGCTGCTCGTCGGCTCGGCGCAGGAGGTCGCCGAGAAGGTCCTGCTGCAGCGCGAGCAGCTGGGCATCGACCGGTTCATGCTGCACCTGAGCGCCGGGACGATCCCCCACCGCGACGTGATGCGGGCGGTGGAGCTGCTGGGCACCGAGGTGGCACCGATCGTGCGGGCCGAGGCGGGCCCGACGGTGCCCTCGCACCCGGTCGCCCTCCCCGGCGTCCCGGGGCCCGCCGTCACCACCACCTGATCCACGAACCCGACGTGATCATGCATCGTTGAGGGTTCAACAGTGCATGATCGCGGCGGGAGGGGGTGGGGCGGGGTGAGACGGGTCAGCGGCGCTTGCGGCGCACGACGAGCCAGACCGTCACCGCGGTCAGCACCACCACCACGCCCACCAGGGCGCCGCCCTGGACCTTCGGGCTGCCCGGGGCGCTGTCGCTGGCGCCGTGCACCTGCGTGACGGCGCGCTCCTTGACGTCCGCCACCTTGTGCTGCGCCTGCGCCTTGAGGTCGTCGACCTTGTGCTGGGCCTGGGCCTTCACGTCCGCCTTCGCGGCCAGCGCGTCGGCGGTCTGCGCCAGGCGCTCGCGCGTCTCGACGATGTCGCGCTCCAGCTCGGCGCGGTCGGTGGGCGGGGTCGGCTGGGTGCTGCTCATCGCTTGAAGCCCTCCTTGACGGCGTCGACGTCCTTCTTCACGCCGTCCACCGCCGCCTGCGGCACCGGCGGGGTCGCCTGCTGGACCTCCTTCTTGCCCACCAGGGCGGCCACCGCGGCCACCGCCAGCAGGACCACGGCCACGATCAGCGCCGACAGCCACACGTCCAGGACGAGGGACAGCGCCGCGATGGCGGTGGTCACCAGGGCGGCGATCCCGAAGAACGCCAGCAGGCCGGCGACGGAGAACGCGCCGAGGCCCTTGCCGGCCTTCTTGCCCTTCTCCGTCAGGTCCATCTTCGCCAGCTGCACCTCGTCGCGCACCAGGCGCGACACCTGCTGCGTCAGGTCGCTGACGAGCTGGCCGACGGACTCCCCCGGCGGGGTGCTCGACGCCACGGGGCCCGGGCCCGGTGCGGGCGTGGCGGCGCTGGAGGCGGCGCGCGAGCCGGTGCCGTGGACGACGCTGAGGTCGTCCGTGCGCGTGGAGCTCCTGTCGTGGCTCATGGCTGCGCACTACCCGTCGCGGGCCCCGGTGAAACGCCGGGCGATCACCGGGGCCCGCGGGGGCGTCAGCGCATGTGGGGGTACACGTGCGTGGTCGGCGCCACGAACGTCTCCTTCAGCGCGCGCGGGCTGGTCCACCGCTGCAGGTTCAGGATCGAGCCGGCCTTGTCGTTCGTGCCGGAGGCGCGCGAGCCGCCGAACGGCTGCTGGCCCACGACGGCACCCGTGGGCTTGTCGTTGACGTAGAAGTTGCCGGCCGCGAAGCGCAGCGCGTCCTGCGCCTGCCGCACCGCGACGCGGTCGTCGGCGATCACCGCGCCGGTCAGGCCGTACTGCGAGCCGGAGTCCACCAGGCGCAGCACGTCCTCCCACGCGCCGGGGCGGGAGTCGTCGTAGACGTGCACGGCGAGGATCGGCCCGAAGTACTCGGTGCTGAACACCTCGTCGCCCGGGTCCTCGCCCAGCAGGACGGTCGGGCGCACGAAGTAGCCCTCGGAGTCGTCGTACGTGCCGCCCGCGGCGACCTCGACGCCCGCCGTGGCGCGGGCGCGGTCGATCGCGGCGGCGTTCTTCGCGAACGAGCGGGCGTCGATGACGGCGCCGCCGAAGTTCGACAGGTCCGTGACGTCGCCGTAGGCCAGGGAGTCCACCCGGGCCAGGAACTCGGAGCCCACCCGCTCCCACACCGAGCGCGGCACGAACGCCCGCGAGGCCGCCGAGCACTTCTGGCCCTGGTACTCGAACGCACCCAGCAGCATCGCGGTGGCGAGCACCTGCGGGTCCGCCGAGGGGTGCGCCAGCACGAAGTCCTTGCCGCCGGTCTCCCCCACCAGGCGCGGGTAGGTGCGGTAGCCCGCGATGTTCTCCCCCACGGTGCGCCACAGGTGCTGGAAGGTGGCGGTGGAACCGGTGAAGTGGATGCCGGCCAGGTTCGGGTCGGTGAGCGCGACGTCGGAGACGGCGCGGCCGTCGCCGCCGACGAGGTTCACCACGCCGGGCGGCAGGCCCGCCGCCTCCAGCAGCCGCATCGTCCAGTGCGCCGACAGCATCTGCGTCGGGCTGGGCTTCCACACCACGGTGTTGCCCATCAGCGCCGGGGCGGTGGGCAGGTTCCCCGCGATGGCGGTGAAGTTGAACGGGGTGACCGCGTAGACGAAACCCTCCAGCGGGCGGTGGTCCAGGCGGTTCCACACCCCCGGCGAGGACACCGGCTGCTCGGCGATGAGGCGGCGGCCGAACGCGACGTTGAACCGCCAGAAATCCACCAGCTCGCAGGGGGCGTCGATCTCCGCCTGCTGGGCCGTCTTGGACTGCCCCAGCATCGTGGCGGCGGCCAGCTTCTCCCGCCACGGCCCGGCCAGCAGGTCCGCGGCGCGCAGGAACACCGCGGCGCGGTCCTCGTAGTCCATCGCCGCCCACTGCGGGCCGGCGGCCAGGGCGGCGTCCACGGCGGCGCGCGCGTCGGCGTGCGTGGCGGCGGCGAACGTGCCCAGCACGCTCGCGTGCCGGTGCGGCTGCACGACGTCGATGCGCTCACCGCCGCCGAGCGACTGCACGCCGCCGATGGTCTGGGTGATCTCGACGGGGTTCGCGGCCTGCGCGGTGAGCTGGTCGGTGAGCAGCTTGCGCTCGGTGCTGCCGGGCGCGTAGCCGTGCACCGGCTCGTTGCGGGGGGCGGGGACCTCGGTCACGGACTGCACGACGACCTCCGGGTCGGGTTCTGGGGGTTTCTCAGGCGTGGGCGAGGGAGCGCGCGAAGAAGGCGAGGTTGGCGGGGCGCTCGGCCAGGCGGCGGGAGAAGTACGCGTACCAGTCGGTGCCGAAGGGCACGTAGGTGCGCACCACGTGCCCGGCCGCGGCCAGGCGGCGCTGCTGGTCGGTGCGGATGCCGTAGAGCATCTGGAACTCCGCGGCCCCGGGGGCGCGGTCGGCCAGCAGTTCCTCCGCGATGCGCACGAGGCGCAGGTCGTGGGTGGCGACCATCGGGTACGCGCCGCCGTCCAGCAGCGTGCGCAGGCAGCGCACGTAGGCGCGGTCCACGTCCTTCTTCGCGGGGTGGGCGACCTCGGCGGGCTCGGCGTAGGCGCCCTTGACGAGCCGCACCCGCGAGCCGGGGTGCGCCAGGTCGGCGGCGTCGCCGGGGGTGCGGCGCAGCATGGACTGCAGCACGCAGCCGGTGCGGGGGAAGTCCGCGCGCAGGGCGCGCAGCGTCTCCAGGGTGGCGTCGACGCGCGTGTGGTCCTCCATGTCGAGGGTGACGTCCACGCCGTGCGCGTGGGCGTGCTCGACGAGGGCGCGGGCGCGCTCGGTGGCGCGCGCCGGGCCGTCCGGCAGCAGGCCCTGCCCGAGCGCGGACAGCTTCACCGACACCTCGTTGCCCTCGGCCAGGCCGGCGTCGGCGAGCCGGGTGACCAGGTCGCGGTAGGAGGCGACGGTCTCGTCGGTCTGCTCGGGGCGGGTCACGTCCTCGCCGAGGACGTCGAGGGTGGTGCGCACGCCGTCGGCGGCGAGGGCGCGGACCGCGCGCAGCGCGGCGTCGGCGTCCTCCCCGGCGACGAAGCGCTGCACGACGGGGCGGCTGAGGCCGCTCCCGGTCACGAGGGAGCGCACGCGCGGCGAACCCGCCACGCCGAGGACCACTTGTCCGAACACCTCGACGACGCTAGGCCCGCGGGGGCACCGGGACCAGGGACGAGTGGATGAAGATGCCCGGCGCCCGTCGTACGAGTGGATGAGGGGTGGCAGGGTGGGGACGTGAGCACCACCTCCGCGCCGGGCCTGCAGGAGCTCGTCGACAGCGTCGCCGAGCTCACCGGCGCCCCCACCACGCTGGAGGACCGCGACCTGCACCTCGTGGCCGCCTCCGGCCACGAGGACGTCGTCGACGAGGTGCGGCGCACCTCGATCCTGCGCCGGCGCTCGGACGCGGCGGTGCAGGAGTCGTTCGCGGCGTTCGGCATCGCCCGCGCCCGCAGCCCGCTGCGGGTGCCCGCCGACCCCGCCTCCGGGCGGATGGCCCGCTGGTGCGTGCCGGTGCGCTGGCGCGGGGTGACCTACGGGTACCTGTGGCTGCTGGACCCCGGCGGCCGCCTCGAGGAGCACCGGCTGGCGCAGCTGCACGACGTGGTCGACGCCGTCGCCGCCACGCTCGCCACCCGCTCGCGCACCGCCGACCGCACCGCCTGGTCCGTCGGGGAGCTGCTGTCGCCGGACGCCGCCGCGCGCGCCGCCGCCGCGGAGGAGCTGGCGCGCGAGGCCGTCCTGCCGGCCGGGGAGCTGCGCGTGGTGGCCGTCGCCCCCGTCGGCGGCGAGGCCGCCGGGCCCGTCAACGCCTGGCTGCTGCCGCGCACCGTGCTGGTGGCGCCCGTGGGCACGCGGGCGGCGCTGCTGGTGCCCGGGGCGCTGGCCGCTGCGGACGTCGCCGCCCGCGCCGCCGGCGCCCTGCTGGCGCAGCACCCCGCGGGCGTGGCGGCGGGGGTCTCCGGGCCCGTGACCGCGGCCGGCGCGCACACCGGGTGGCGCCAGGCGCGGGCCGCGCTGCGCGCCGCGCTGACCGCGGTGCCGCGGGGCGCGACGGCGGTGCGCGGCTGGGAGGAGCTGGGCACGCTGCGCCTGCTGGCGCTGGCGGGGGCCGCGGACCTCGCGACCGTGGCGGTGGACGAGCGGGCGCGGCGGTTGCTGGCCGGCGACCCGGAGCTCGTGCGCACCGCCCGCACCTACCTGGACCTGGCGGGCTCGGCGCAGCGCACCGCGGCAGCCCTCGGGGTGCACCGCCAGACGCTGTACCACCGGCTGCGACGGGTGCGGGAGGTCAGCGGGTACGACCTGGACGACGGCACCGACCGCCTGGCGCTGCACCTCGCCCTGACCCTGACCGACCTGGCCGGCTCCTCCTGACCCGGTGTCAGGGGCCGGGCAGGGGCAGGTCGTCGGGCAGGACGTGCGGGCCGGCCACCTGCGGGCGGGGGCCGTCCTGCGGGTGCAGGCGCACCGCCACCAGCGCCACGTCGTCCTCGGGCTCGGGCGGCAGCAGCTGCTCCAGGATGGCGTCGCACAGGTCGTCCAGGTCCGCGTGCGCCAGCTCCGCCACGACCTCGCGCAACCGCGCCAGCCCCTCGTCGATGTCCTGGTCGCGGCGCTCCACCAGGCCGTCGGTGAACAGCAGCAGCGTCGAGCCGCGATCCAGCCGCACGTGGCCGTCGCGGCGCGGCAGGTGCGGGGCGATGCCCAGCAGCAGGTCCGGCTCGCCGCTGGTCAGCTCGGCGACCGTGCCGTCGGGGCGCAGCAGCACCGGCGGCAGGTGCCCGGCGTTCGACCAGCGCAGCCGGGTGACGCCCTCCTCGCGCTCGGTGCCGGTCTGCTCCAGCCGCGCCACCACGGCCGTCGCGGTCGTCGCCACCGCCAGCCCGCGCATCGTCGCGTCCAGCGTGGACAGCACCGCCGCGGGCGAGCCGCCGCTGGAGTAGGCGATGCCCCGCAGCAGGCTGCGCACCTGGCTCATCGCGGCCGCCGCGTCCACGTCGTGGCCCATGACGTCGCCGATGACCAGGACGGTGCCGCCGTCCGGCTGCAGGAAGGAGTCGTACCAGTCGCCGCCCACCTGCACCGCCTGCGCCGCGGGGCGGTAGCGCACCCGCACCTCCAGGTGGTCCGGCTCCACCGGCGGGGTGAGCAGGCTGCGCTGCAGCCCCTCGGCGACGTGCTGCTGGCGCGCGTACAGGGAGGCGTTGTCCAGGGCCAGCCCGGCGCGGTCGGCGATCTGCACGGCCGTCGCCAGGTCGTCCCCGGACAGCGGGTCGTCCCCTGCGGAGCGGAACAGCGACATCATCCCCAGCAGCCGTCCGCGTGCCCGCAGCGGCAGCACGTACGCCGACTCCGGCGCGAGCTGCAGCAGCAGCTCGCGCGCCTCGCCGGACAGCACCTGCGACAGCCGCTGCGCCGCCCCCGACTCGATGACGACGGTGCCCTGCCGCGCCTGCGAGCGCCGCAGCGGCGCGTCGGCCGCCAGGCCCGCCAGGCGCACCCGGCAGTAGCGAGCGGTGAGCTCGCGCAGGGCGGGGTCGGCGTGCCAGGACCCGACGTCGCGCATCTGGCCGCCGTCGTCGACGACGGTGACCACGGCCCACCGCGCCAGCGTCGGCACCACGTGGCGGGCCAGGCGCGCCACGGCCCCGTCGGCGTCGAGGGTGGCGACGAGGTCCGAGCTGACGGTGGCCACCAGTTCCAGCCGGCGCGCGGTGCGCTCCGCCTCCTCCTGCGCCGCGCGCCGCGCGCTCACGTCGAGGAAGTACACCGACAGCCCGTCCGGGTCCGGCCAGGCCCGCACCTCGAACCAGGCGTCCAGCGGCGGCGGGTAGTGCGCCTCGAACGCCACGGGCTCGCCGGTGCGCAGCGCCCGGCGGAACTCGGTGTCGAACGAGGTGCCGGCCGCGTCGGGGTACAGCTCCCACACGTCCCGGCCGAGCAGCTCCTCGCGGGAGCGGCGCAGCAGCCGCTCGGCCTCGGCGTTGACGTACGTGAAGCGCCACTCGCGGTCCACCGAGTAGAACGCCGTCGGCATCGACTCCAGCACCCGCGCCACGCGGGCGTCGTCGCCGCGCGCGGCGGTCGTGTCGTACCCGGCGCCGAGCAGGCGCAGCGGCCGCCCGGACTCGTCGCGCAGCACCTCCCCGCGCGCGGTGATCCACCGGGTCTCCCCCGACGGCAGCAGGACGCGGTACTCCGCCTGGAACGGCGCCCGGCCCTCCACCGCCGCGGCGATCGACTCGTGCACGCGCGGCAGGTCGTCGGGGTGCACGCGCGCGTCGAAGGCGGCCAGGCTGCCGTCGAACTCCGCGGCGGTGTAGCCGAACATCTCCAGCATCCGCTCGTCCCAGCTGATGACGCCGCTGGCGAGGTCGTAGTCGAAGCTGCCGACCCCGCCGGCCGACACGGCCAGCCGCCAGCGCAGCCGGTCCACCTCGTGCTGCACGGACAGGGCCGACAGCTGCAGCTCGCCGACGGCGACGGCGGCCAGGTCGGTCAGCAGGTCCACGTCGGTGCGCGTCCACCGGCGCGGCGCGGGGTCGAAGACGGCCAGGACCCCCACGACCCGGGCGTCGGTGCCGCGCACCGGCACGCCCAGGAAGGAGCCGACGACCCCGGAGGTCACGGCCGGCAGCGCCGCCCACCGCTCGTCGGCGCGGGCGTCGGCCACGGCGAGCGGCGCGGGCGCCAGGGCCGCGGCGGTGAGCAGCGGGTCCACCGGCGCGAGCAGGCCCACGCACGCGCCGGCCCCGGTGGGCTCACCGTCCTCGGTCAGCTCCGCGCGCGCCGACGAGACCGACAGCGAGCGCGCGGCCAGGGCCGCCAGGCGCTCCAGGGCGGGGTGGGGGGCGGGCACGCGCGTGCGCGGGGCGTGCGCGGGGTCGCCCACGACCCGGCCGTCCCTGCCCGCTGCGGGCCTGCCCTGCATGTCCCACACCCTCGACTCCGCGCCGCGGACCTCCCGGACGCACCGACCCACCCGACCGTCGGCTCGATCGGCACGGCACCGGCGGAGCCGTGACGGTCCTCGCCACCACCCTGCCCGTCACCGGGGGTCACAGGATAGGGGCGGGCAGCGACCGGCCGTCGCTGTCCGAGCACACTCCTACGCTGGTGGCACACGCCCCCGCCCCCCGGGAGCACCGGACGCAGGGAGAGCACGTGCGCGGTGACCCCACCCGCGACCCGTTCCGCCCCGGCAAGGGCGAGCCGCCGGCGGGGCGGCCCCAGCGCGCGGAGGTGGTGCGGGCGCTGCGCCTGTTCCGGCCGCACGCGCGCACGCTGTCGGTCGTCGCCGGCCTCATCGCGCTGTCCGCCCTGGCGGGGGTGGCCTCGCCGTTCCTGCTGCGCGAGATCGTCGACGAGGCCCTGCCGGAGCAGGACCTGGAGCTGCTGGCGGCGCTGGTCGGCGGGTTGATCGCGATCGCGGCGGTCACCACCGCCCTGGACGTCGTGCAGGGGCTGCTGACCACGCGCGTGGGGCAGTCCGTCATGCACGGGCTGCGCACCTCCCTCTACGCGCACCTGCAGCGCATGTCGCTGGGGTTCTTCGCCCGCACCCGCACCGGCGAGGTGCAGTCGCGCATCGCCAGCGACATCGGCGCCCTGCAGACCGTGGTGACGAGCACCGGCGCCGAGCTGGTGCAGAACCTCGCCACGGTCGTCGTCACGGTGGTGGCGATGCTCGCGCTGGACTGGCGGCTGGCGCTGTTCTCCTTCACGGTGCTGCCGCTGGCGGTGCACCTGAACCGGCGCGTGGGCCGGCTGCGCCGCCGCATCACCGCGCAGCGGCAGCGGCAGCTGGCGGAGATGTCCGCCACCGTGGAGGAGACCCTGTCGGTGTCGGGGATCCTGCTGACCCGCACCACCGGCCGCACCCGCGAGGTCGTGGAGCGGTTCACCGCCCAGTCCGACGGGGTGGCCCGCCTGGAGGTCGGCTCGGAGATGGCCGGGCGCTGGCAGTGGTCGCTCATCACGCTGACGATGGCGGCGGTGCCGGCGCTGACGTACCTGCTGGGCGGGTGGCTGCGCGGCACGGGCACCGCGCTGAGCATCGGGACCCTGGTGGCCCTGGTGACGCTGCAGGCGCAGCTGTTCCGGCCGCTGGGGGCGCTGCTGCGCATCCTGGTGCGGCTGCACGCCTCCATGGCGCTGTTCACGCGCGTGTTCGAGTACCTGGACAGCGCCCCGGAGGTCGCCGAGGCGCCGGACGCGGTGGAGCTGCCCCGCGCCCGCGGGCGGGTGGAGTTCCGCGGCGTGGAGTTCCGCTACCCCGGCGCGGACCGCCCGGCGCTGAGCGGCATCGACCTCGTCGTGCCGGCGGGCACGTCGCTGGCGGTGGTGGGGGCCACCGGCTCGGGCAAGACCACCCTGGGCTACCTGCTGGCCCGGCTGTACGACGTGGACGCCGGAGCCGTGCTGATCGACGGGCACGACGTGCGCTCCGTGACCGCCCGCTCGCTGGCCGAGGCGGTGGGCGTGGTCACGCAGGAGACGTTCCTGCTGCACGCCAGCATCGCGGACAACCTGCGCTTCGCCGCGCCGGACGCGGGCGAGGAGGACCTGCGCCGGGCGGTGCGCACCGCCCAGGTGGACGCCGTGGTGGACGCCCTGCCCGAGGGCCTGGACACCGTGGTCGGCGAGCGCGGCTACCGCTTCTCCGGCGGCGAGAAGCAGCGCATCGCACTGGCCCGCGCGGTGCTGCGCGACCCGCCGGTGCTGCTGCTGGACGAGGCCACCAGCGCGCTGGACACCCGCACGGAGCGGGCGATGGCCTCGGCCCTGGAGGAGGTCTCCAGCGGCCGCACCACCGTGACGATCGCGCACCGGCTGTCCACGGTGCGCGGCGCCGACCAGATCGTCGTGCTGGAGGGCGGGCGCATCGCCGAGCGGGGCACCCACGAGGAGCTGCTGGCCGCGGGCGGGCGCTACGCGGAGCTGGTGGCCGCCGACGAGTCCCGCGGGGCGGTGGAGCCCTCGCTCTGAGCGGCCGCCACGGCCGCCTCGGCGCGCTGCAGCAGGGCCCGCACGCCCCCGTCGAAGGAGGCGGAGCGCTCCTGGGGGGTGGCCTGCACCACCCGCACCACCACCCCCACGGTCCGGTCGCCGCGGCGGCGGCCGCGGCCGGGCAGCGGGGCGGGCGGCACCCACTCCGCGACCCGCCCGGCGAGGGCGTCGGCCGCCGCGGCGGTGGCGCCCGGGAGGACGGCGACGAACTCGTCCGCGCCCCAGCGCCCGGCGGTGGCGCCGGCGGGCAGCAGCGCGAGCAGGTGCGCGGTGAACGAGATGAGCAGCGCGTCGCCGGCGACCCAGCCGTAGGAGTCGTTGACGGCGCGGAAGCCCCGCAGGTCGGCGCGCAGCACGCTGACGGGACCGTCGTCGGCGCGGGCGGCGGTCAGCGCCGCGGCCAGCCGCTCCTGCAGCAGGCTGCGCCCGGCCAGACCGGTCAGCGGGTCGCGGCGGGAGGCGTCGGCGAGCCGGACGGCGCGCTCGCGCAGGGCGCGGGTGGCCTCGCGCAGGGACCGCTCCAACTGCCGCTCGCCGGTGACGTCGCGGCTGACGAGGACGACCCCGGCGCAGGCGCCGTCCGCGCCGACGAGGGCGGTGGCGCCGACGTCGACGAGCAGGTCGCGCCCGGCGGCGGTGACGACGGGCACGGCGGAGCGCGACCACGTGCCACCGGCGGACACGGCGTCCACCAGCGCGCGGAAGTCCTCCTCGAGCCGGGGGCTGTGCCGGGTGAGCACGTCGAGGTGGCGGCCCACGACCTCGTGCGCGGGCGGTCCCCACAGCCGCTCGGCTCCGGCGTTGGCGAAGACGACGGTGCCCGCCAGGTCGGTGACGACCACGGAGTCGCTGACGCGGCCCAGCAGGTCGGCGCCGTCCCGGGGGGAGGGCGTGCCCTCGTGCACGCGCAGCACGTGGTGGTGCTGCGGGGGTGAGCCGGGCGGGGCGCTCCACCGGGTCAGGACGCCGCAGACGGGCGCCCCGTCGGGCCGGGTGAGCAGGACCTCCCGGGAGGTGGGTGCGTCGCCGGGTCCCGGCGCCGGGCCCGGCGGCGCACCGGTGCCGGCGCCGAGGAGGGCGGCGGCGCAGCGGCCCAGGGCGTCGGCGGCGGCCACCCCGAGCACGCGCTCGGCGGCGGGGTTCCAGGAGGTGACCAGGCCGTCGGGGCCGGTGGACCAGCAGGGGTCGGGGGCCCCGGCGAGGTAGTCGGCCAGCTCCGCGCCCACCGCAGCGGGCACCGCGGCGACCGGGGGCTGCGCCGTGTGCGGGGCCACGGGTGCGCTCGCCACTGCCACTGCTGCTCCTCCCGCTCCCGTGCGGCCGCTTCGTCGGCCCACCCCCTGACCGTCGGTCGTCGCGGGGCGCGGGTGCAGGGACCGATCGGGTGGTTCAGGCGGGCGGACCGGCGTGTCGGGGGGCGCGCGCCGCCGCGAGCAGCGCGGCGACGCCGGCGACGACGTCGTCGAGGTCGTCGGGGGCCACCCCGATGGACGAGCCGGCCCACAGGCCGTCGCCGACGAGCTGCACGACGCGGGACAGGACCCGGTCGCCGACCTCCTCCTCGATGGCGGCGCGCCACTCCTCGGTGGCGGCGGTGAAGGCGTCCGAGGCACGGGGGTCGCCCTCCTGCGCCAGGTGCAGGACGGCGACGGCCGTGCGGGAGAGCGGGTCGCCCTGCTGGGTGACGGAGGTGCGCAGGTAGTACTCGGTGGCGCCGGCGGGGGCGGTGCGCATCTCGCGGGCGTCGTCGCCGGCCATGCGGCGGAAGCGGTCGAGCAGGCCGTCGACGAGGGCGTCCTTGGTGCCGAAGTGGTAGAGGAGCCCGCCCTTGGAGACGCCGGCGGTGGCGGCGACGGCGTCGAGGGTGGCGCCGCGGGAGCCGGCGGCGACGAGCAGTTCGCTGAAGGCGTCCAGGAGCCGGTCGCGCGTGCTGGGGGGGCTCGTCACGCCCAGGAGGTTAATCGACAGCCGCTGTACCGTCCGGACGGTACAGTTGGACTGCACCGTCTGGACGGTGCACCTCCGAGCCGACGACCGAGGACCTCCCCCGTGACCCTGCCCGCCCCCCGCGCCGGCGCCCGCCAGTGGGCCGCGCTGGCGGTGCTGATGCTGCCGGTGCTGCTCATCTCGGTGGACACCACCGTGCTGAGCTTCGCCGTCCCGCACCTGAGCACCGCCCTGGCGCCCACCGGCACGCAGCTGCTGTGGATCGTCGACGGCTACTCCCTGGCCATCGCCGGCCTGCTGGTCACGATGGGCGCCCTGGGCGACCGCTCCGGCCGGCGCCGGCTGCTGCTCGTCGGCGCCGCCGGGTTCGGCGCCGTCTCCGCGCTCGCGGCGTTCGCCCCCTCCGCGGAGGCGCTCATCGCCGCCCGCGTCGCGCTGGGCGTCTTCGGCGCCACCCTCATGCCGTCCACGCTGGCGCTGCTGCGCAGCGTCTTCCCGGACCGCGAGCAGCGGCGCACCGCCTTCGCGGTGTGGGCGGGCGCGTTCGCCGGCGGCGCCGCGCTGGGGCCCGTGGTGGGCGGGGTGCTGCTGGAGCGGTTCTGGTGGGGTTCGGTGTTCCTGGTCAACGTGCCGGTGGTGGCGCTGGTCCTGGTGCTGCTGCCGCTGCTGGTGCGCGAGTCGCGCTCGTCGGCGCCGGCGCGGCTGGACCCGCTCAGCGCCGCGCTCGCCACCGCGGCCATGACGGGCGTCGTCTACGGGGTCAAGGCGCTGGCCGACCACGGCCCGGGTGCCGCCTCGCTGCCGGCGCTCGCGGCGGGCGTCGCGCTGGGCGTGGTCTTCGTGCGGCGGCAGACGACGCTGGCCGAGCCGCTGCTGGACGTGGGGCTGTTCCGGCTGCCGGTGTTCCGCACCGCGGTGCTGGCCAACCTCATGAGCATCTGCGGGATGACGGGGATGCTCTTCGCCGTCTCGCAGTACCTGCAGCTGGTGCTGGGGCTGTCGCCGGTGCGCGCGGGCCTGCTGCTGCTGCCCGGCGCGGTGGTCTCGGTGGGTGCCGGGCTGCTGGCCGCGCGGCTGGCCCGGCGCGCGCGCCTGGACGTGCTCATCGCGACCGGTCTGCTGCTGGGCACCGCCGGCTACGCGGTGGCCGCCACCCTGGGGCCGGCCGACGACGGGGCCGTCACCCGCAGCGCGGTGCAGCTGGCGGTGGCGTTCGTGGTGCTGTCCGCCGGTGCGGGCCTGGCCGAGACCCTGACGAACGACGCGATCCTGTCCACCGCGCCCGCCGACCGCGCCGGCGCCGCCTCGGCGATCTCCGAGACGGCGTACGAGGTGGGCGCGGTGCTGGGCACGACGGTCCTGGGCAGCGTGCTCAACGCCGTCTACAGCGCGCAGGTGCGGGTGCCGGCGGCCGCGGGCGCCGGGCAGGTCACCGCCGCCACCGAGACCCTCGGCGGTGCGGTGGAGGTCGCCGGGCAGCTGCCGGGCGCCGCCGGGGCCGGACTGCTGGACTCCGCCCGCGAGGCCTTCGCGCACGGCCTGGACACCACGGCCGTGGCCGGTGCGGTGCTCACCGCGCTGGCCGCGCTGGTGGTGCACCGACAGCTGCGCCCGCGCGCGCTCGAGGCGCGCGCACCCGAGCACGCCCGGGTCTGAGGGCGGGCGCGGCGTCCGGCCGCACCCGTCCGCCCACCGCCTCGAAGAGCTGTGTAACGCCCGGGGGCGAGCAGCGATGTCACCGCTGAGCCCGGGGGGCTCGCGCCGCAGTCCGGGGGGACCTGCGGTGCGGGACGGGCTCGCAGGGGGGGAACACGGTGTCGCGCCTGGCGGCGGGGAAGGGCTGCCAGGCGCTGCACCGGGTCCCGCCGCACCGGACGGCGCCGTGACGACACCGGCGCGGTGCTCACCACCACCGCCACGAGCCGCGCACGACCGCGCCCGGGGCCCTCAGGGCGTGACGGCGGGCGCGGGGTTCGTCAGCAGTTCGGCGGCCCGGCGGCGGTGCAGGTCCTCGGCGGCGCGCAGCTGCCGCTCGGCGCGGTGCGGGAGCTCGCGCACCGCGCGCGCCCACTCGCCGCCGTCCGTGCGGTCGCCGGCGGCCTGGACGACCTCGACGGCGTCGGCGAGGACGCGGGCGGCGACCTGGCGCCGGTGCAGCCCGGCCAGCAGGTCCTCCAGCTCCAGCAGGGCCTGCACGGCGTCCTGGCGGGTGGACGGGGCGCTGGGGATGCGGTCCAGCACGGGCAGGCGGTGCAGCAGGGGCAGCAGCCGAGTGGCGCGGGTGGAGGCCCAGCCGGCGCCGAGGACCGCCCAGTCGGTGGGTGCGCCGAGGCGGCGCATCGCCGCGCGCACGGTGGCGCGGTCGGCACCGACCTGCCGGCGCAGGTCGGACAGCACGGCGCGCTCGGCGGCGAGGTCGGGGTCGCGGCAGGCGCGGCGCAGCTGGTCCAGCAGGGTGCCCACCCGGGCGAGCTGCTCGTTGAGGTAGGCGGCCAGCGCGGGGTCGACGGCCGCGCGCGGGGTCCGCAGGCGCATCAGCACCCGGGCGACGCTACGGGGAGGCGTGCGACCGGTCGAGCCCGGGGCGGGGCCGGGGGCGCGCGTGACCTTCACCCGTCCGGGTGGATGCCGCCGAACGGGTGGAAGCACTCCGGGGAGTGACGTAGCGTGCCTACGTAATCACTCACAGCTGATGCGGGGGAACCGATGGACGGCGCTCAGGGCGGTCTGCTCATGACCGACGGACCGGCGGTCGACACGACCGTGACGCTCATGCCCACGACCGGCGCCGTCGACACCGGGCCCCGCGTGCACACCGGCACCGTCCGTTCCTGGACCGCCGGCGCCGCCGGCCTCGTCGTGACCAGCCACGTCTCGGCCCCGCCCGCCACCGTGGAGGCACTGGACGGGCAGCGCGTGTGGGTGAGCACCGAGGCCGGCGAGGCGGGTGCCGTGGTCCCGCACGCCGTCTTCCAGGCCGTCGCCCAGGCGCACCGCGCCGACGAGCTGGCCCTGACCGGCGTGATGCTCCTGGCCTCCGAGACCCGCCGCGGCGCCGTGCGCGTGCCCGCCTCGCTGCCCGTGCACCTGACCACCACCGACGGCGTCGCCGACGCCCGCACCGTGGACCTGTCCCGCAGCGGCCTGCGCCTGGAGGCCGAGGACCTGCCCGCGGAGAACACCGAGGTGGACATCGCCCTCGAGCTCGAACGCGGCCTGGAGGTCCACGCCCGCGGCGAGGTCGTGCGGGTCGACGACGAGGCCCACGAGGCCGTCGTCCGCTTCGTCGGGCTCGACCAGGACGCCGCCGAGGTCCTCGAGCGCAGCGTCCTGTCGGAGCTGGCGAAGCAGAACCGGGGTTCCTGACCCCCGCGACGGTGGCCGGGCGGCCCCTCCCCCGCCCGGCCGCCCTCGGCGCCGCGGGGCCTCCCGGCGGCGGGTTTGGCGGCACGCGCAGGGGGTAGCCCCACCAGTGCGGTGCCGACCGCGCCGCGCGCCGAGACAGACCCACCGGAGGGATCGCCGTGCCCAAGCTGCCGCAGCCCGTGAACGACAACACCATCAAGGTCCGCCAGCTCAGCCACTACCAGTTCTCCTGGGTGGCCGGCGAGCCCGGCGAGAACGGCACGTACACCCTGCAGCTCGTCCTCGACGAAGGCGCGTGGGAGGAGGTCCTGACCGTCACGGCCGACGACGCCGACGCGCTGCAGGACCTGCTGGAGAACACGAAGGTCGTCCACTACGACATCGAGCGCCGCACGCTGATGTTCGGGGTCACGCCGACCGGTGAGTGAGCACGGCCGCTGGTGAGGCGGCGGCCCGGGGGGTCCGCGGGCGTTCTTCCCCAACACTCGAAGCCCCCCGGGCCGCCGTGACCAGTGGACCACGGACCGCGGCCGCGAGCCACCCCGGGGAACCCGGCCGCGGGGCTCACGTAGAACCGGTCCAGCGCCTGCGTCGCGGCGCGCCGGTCCTCCAGCACCGCGGCGGTCCCCCTGCGGGGAGGCAAGCTGTCGCGATGGCACACGGCGTGATCAAGGGTTTCAAGGCGGAGAAGGGCACCGGCGCCACCCGCGTACGCCGTCTCGGGCCCGGGGAGACGCCACTCCCGGCAGGGCCGTCTCCTCACCCGAAGCCGCAGCGACGCTGAGTCTCAGACCCGACCTTTCGCGCTTCTACTCGCTCATGCCGCTGACCAGCGTCAAGCGGAGCAGGCTCATGCGGTAGTGACCTCGCGGTAGTGCTCCACGGTGGGGAACGGGTCGTAGAAGTGGTGCAGCAACCGCCTCCACTCCTGGTACTGCGCTGATCCCCGGAAGCCCTCGGTGTGGTCCTCGAGGGTGTCCCACTGCACCAGCAGCAGGTAGGCGTCGGGACGCTCCACGCAGCGGGACAGCGTGAGGCGTCGGAAGCCGGGCATCGCGGAGATGATCGTCTTCGCCTTCGAGAAGGCGACCTCGAAGGCGTCGGTCTGACCGGGTCGGACGTCGAGGACGGCTTGCTCGAGGATCACGGTGTCCATCCTTCCCGATGGACGTGCGTTGGCGGGCGTGGGCACGACGACCGCTCGCTCATCCCGCCGTCCGCGCGCGATCGTGGTCGCTCGGCGACCTCACGGTCTTGTCGATGGCCGGACGCGTGCTCGAAGCGCCAGTGGTCCTCTCATCGCTGCCCAGGACGCACGATCCACCCACCGCTCGGGGCCGAAGCGGTGGGTGGCCACTCGGTGGGTGGCCACTCGGTGGGACTCGCCCGGCAGTCCCAGAGCACTGGCGGGCACAGCCTGCGCTCGACAAGCCGCCGCACCTCACGAAGGCTGAAGCGATGAGCCAGGAACGGTGGTGGCAGGCAACGAAGAAGCCCGGCACGTCGCTGGTGCTGGGACTGGTGTGGGCGGTGATCGCGATCGTGCAGTGGTGGTCGATCAGGGACCCTGGAGCCAGCCCGTGGCTATGGCTCAGCCGCGCAGGCAGCACCGGCATGGCCTTCTACTACCTGGCGGCCTGGGCAGCACGCCGGTCGAGAGAGCCGACCAGCCAGCCGCGCTGAGCACCCCCTACAGCCCTCGATCAGCCCTGATCCGACGCGCAGGACGAATCACTACGGCGCTGGTCTCGTGCGCTGGAGCCTGCTCGGACTCCCACTGCTGAGGGGATGTCGCCATGACCGTCGACGTCCGCGTGTGCTTCCTCGGCGACTCCTTCGTCGCCGGCGTCGGCGACCCGCAGCACCTGGGCTGGGCCGGACGCCTCGCCGCCCACAGCCACACCCGGGGGCAGGCGCTGACCGGCTGCAACCTCGGCGTCCGCCGCGACACCAGCACCGACGTCCTCGCGCGGTGGCGGGCCGAGTGCGCACCACGCCTGCCCTCCGGCTGCCGCAGCGGCATCGTGCTCTCCTGCGGCGTCGACGACACCACCCTCGACGGCCCCACCGGGCGGGGCGCACCGCGGGTGGCTCCCGACGTCTCCACCGCCAACCTCGCCGCCCTGCTCCAGCAGTTCCCGACCGCAGCCCGGTCGATCCTGGTGGTCGGGCCCCCACCCGTCGACGACGAGGAGCAGAACGAGCGCATCGCGGACCTGGACGCCGCCCACCCGGGCGCGGAGGGCTACCAGGTACTGACCGCACTGGTGCTGCCCGACTGGCAGACCTTCTCGGCCGGCTTGCAGACCTACCCGTCGCGTCCCTGACCGGCACCGGGGACACCACGCGGTGCGCGCGGTCGTGGCCCCGGTCGCACCTCCGTGGAACTCCGCAGGACGCGCCCCGGCTAGTCGTCGTCGCGGGAACCTCTGCCGCTCCACCCGCGCACCGCCAACCACGCGCCGCCGGCGACGGCCGCCCACGCGGGCAGCCGCAACCAGCTGGAGCCGTGGAAGAACCCCGCGTCGCTCGTCACCGGGTTCGGAGCGCCGGCGCGCAGGTTCGCCTCCACCGCGTGCAGCGCGATCCCGGCCACGATCAGCAGGGCGCCCGCGAGCAGCAGGCCGCCGTTGCGGCGGGCGGGGGCGCCGCGTCGGCGGGGTTTCCGATCCACCCCACGACCCTGCCCACGACCACCCCCGCCCGCACCCGCCGATCGTCGCCCTCGCGACCGTCCGCTCAGGCCGGGGTGGAGGCGTCCGCGTACCGCAGCACCGCGCCGATGCCCTCGACGAGGTCGGGGCGCTCGGCGACCAGCTCGATCTCGGCGTCCGAGGCCGCCAGCGCCCGCACGACCGCGGCGTCCGCGCGCACCTCGACCGGGTCGGTGGCGCCCAGCGCGCGCACCTCGTCCGCGGAGGTCCCGATCTCCAGCGGGGACGCACCGACCCAGAGGGTCTTGGAGTCCTCGCCGGGGTTCGGGTCGTCGCGCAGCAGCACGGTGCGCACCTGGCCGCGGCGCAGCGCGTCCACCACCGGCGCCAGGCCCTTCACCGCGCGACCGCCGCGGCCGACCTCCTGCTCGAACTCGTCGACGACGGCGTCGCGGCGGCGGCGGCGGACCTCCTCCAGCGCCTCGGCGACGGCGGCGTTGAACGACTCCTCGTTCACGCCGGCGTGCCGGCTGCCGCCGGGAACGTCGACGAGCAGCTCCAGCACCTGCTTGGCGGCCTTGCCGCGCAACGCGGCCGCAGCCTTGGTGTCACCGGTCAGCAGCACCACTTCGGGGTGCTGCTGACGCACGATCGTGTGCAGCTCCTCGGCGACGGCGGCGGCGTTGTGGTCCCAGGAGTCCTGCACGGCGTGCTGGTAGCGCAGGTGCGCCCAGCCCCCGCCGGGGATCTTGTGCAGCAGGTCGTGCCCGGCGGTGACCTCGCGGACCTCCGCGCTGCCGCGGGGGGCGTCGGAGCTGGTGACGGTGATGTCGGCGCCTGCGCGGTCCAGCTCCACCAGCACGTAGCGCACGTCGTCGGCCAGGGAGCGCACCAGCGGCATGAGGTTCGCCACCGGGCCGGTCGTGGCCTCGTCCTGGGCGGGCGGGTCCGGCAGCAGCACGTCGATCTCGATGCCGTCCGCAGAGGCGATGAGCGCCCGGCCGACCGGCCCGCCGACCTCGGCCGGCGTCGTGGCGATCCCGTCCAGGGCCGCCAGCGCCGGTTCGGGGGCGCCCTGCCCGGCGAGCGCCTCGCGGGCGTCCTTCCAGCGCACCTCCATCTCGTGCTCGCCCTTCTCCCGGTTGCGGGAGACGTCGACGTAGACGCAGACGTGCGGGCCGGGATCGGTGGCGACGGGCTTGAGCCAGTCCAGCTTCACGGACGAGTCCTCCTCAGCGAGCTTCGACAGGACGTGTTCTCGGCTCTTACCCAGCGTGGCGAGCGTCAACCCCGCGACACGCCGCCCACGGGCCCGGTGTACGTCCAGCGCCCGCCGTCGCGACGGAACGCGGAGACCTCGTGCTGCACGTCGCGCCGGCCGCCGTCGCGGGCGTGGGCCTCGAACTCCACGGTGCCGGTGTCGTCGAAGGGACCGCCGCCGGTGGTGGCGAGCACGAGCAGGCGACGCCAGCGCCCGCCGCTGCCGGTCACGTCCAGGTCGGCCGGGCGGGTGGCGGGGTCCCACGTGCGCAGCAGGTGCGCGGCGTCCTCGCGGATGAAGGCGGTGTAGCGCGAGCGCATCAGGGCCTCGGCGGTGGGGGCGTGCTCGCCGGCGTGGAACCGCCCGCAGCACGCCTCGTACGGCTCGCCCCACCCGCACGGGCAGGGTGCCAGGTCGTCGATCTCGCGCACGTGCCCACCCTGCCACTCCCTCCTGCCCCGGGGACCTGGCCGCGTACCTGCACGGGCCGGGCACCCAGGAGGAGCACGTGTACGCCGGGCGCTCCGGGGGTGCGGTCATCGGCGGCAACGTGTGCCTGGACGGCAGCCGGGACGGCACCACGTGGGCGTGGATCCTGACCGACGGAGCCCGCACCAGGGCGGACATCACCCGCCCGATCTGGCACGCCTCGCTGCGCTGCGCACCAGGCGACCGCACGCTCACCGATGATGAGTGGGCGCAGGCGGCGGCGGTGTTCGCCGAGGCGATGGGCTTCGTGGACCGCATCGGCTCGGACGTGCCGTGGCAGGAGCGTGCGACGCAGCCGTGGGTGGTGGTGCGCCACGGTGCCGACCACGTGCACCTGGCGGTCTCGCGGGTGGGCTTCGACGGGCGGGTCTGGCACGCCCGGCAGGACTACCGCCAGGCGCAGGCGGCGTGCGCGCAGCTGGAGCAGATGTACGGGCTGAGCGTGGCGCCGCGGACGTCCACGAAGGAGACGCAGCGAGTCGCGGATCACCAGCTGAGCGCGGGGGAGTGGCGGCGCGGGCAGCGCACCGGGGCGGCCCCGGAGCGGGTGCAGCTGGCCGAGCGGGTACGCGCCGCCGTCGAGGCCGCAGCAGGTGCGGGGCGCGAGGGTTTCGAGGCCGCGCTGGAGCGCGCGGGGGTGGGCTACCGCGCCAACGTCGCGGGCAGCGGGCGGGTCAGCGGGTACTCCTTCACCCTGCCCGGGCACACCGATGCGCAGGGGGAGGCGGTGTGGTTCCGCGCCTCGCAGCTGGACCGTGCCCTGTCGTGGTCGAAGGTCGCCCCGGTGCTTCAGACGCCCGTGGCGGCGCCAGCGGTGCAGGTGCCGAAGAAGGCGCTGGAGTCCCGCGCCCGGCACGAGCGGCGCGTGGAGCAGGCGCAGGCCGAGGCCGAGGCACAGCAGGCTGCGCAGCGTCTGGACGCGCTGCCGACGGTGGTCGCCACGCGGGTGAGCGGCGACGACGCGTGGTGGGCGCAGCGACGGCGAGGCGGCCGGTGCGGCCATCGCCCAGCGCGGGCAGCTGGAGAAGCAGGTGGACTTCCTGCGCCGGATGCACCAGGACGCCCTGGAGCACCAGGGCCGCCAGGGCCGCACCCCGGGCCGGGCGCAGCAGGCCGCGGCGAAGGCAACCACCCGGGCCGCGCAGGCGAGCCCGAACCGCACGGCCAACGACTCCCCGCGCGATGCCGGGCGCGCTGCAGGCTTCGACCGCTCTTAGCCTGACTGACGTGCAGCAGGCGCGCAGAGACGTCAGGACCCGCCCGGTCCTGCTGCGCGTGCTGCTCGTCGTGGCCGTCGTGGTGGGTTTGTGCTCCATGCACGTGCTGGCCGCCGCGGTCAGCCAGCACCACGCCGCGGTCCACGAGACATCGAGGCCCACGGTGGTTGCAGCCGCAGCAGATCCTGCTGCCGGTACGGCTGGCGGATCCGGCTCCTCAGCCGGTCACGAGGCAGCGTCCGCGGCGCCTCACCAAAGCTCCTCGCGCGCTGGTGCGCCCACCTTCGCCGGCGCCGTGCACGCCGGCGTGCAAGCGGTTGACGATCACCACGACCACCACGGGATGCTCGACTGCGTGCTGTTCCTCAGTGCCGGCATCGCGATGCTGCTGGTGCTGGTGGCCTGGGCAGCTCGCTGCGCGCTGCGCCGCTCGTACTGGCTGCTGCCCGCGTGGCGGCGTGCGCTGCTCACGCTCACGCCCTGGCGTGGCCCACCGCCGTGGCGATGGCCACGCATCAGTCTTTGCGTGATCCGGGTTTAGACCGAGCGAACGCGCCCGGCTGCTCGATGCGATCGACGCATCAGCGGCTCGCGGTGCTGCTTCGTCATGCCTGAACCCCACCTCGTGCAAGGAGCTTTCGCGTGCGTACCACCTTTGTGTCCACCCACCTCGCTGCCGTGGTTCCCACCCGGACCAGCCCCCCTGCGTGGCGGCGTTTCGGTGTCCTGGCCGCGGCCGGGGCCTTGTCACTGACCTTGACCGCCTGCGGTGGCCAGGACGCTGGATCGATGGACCACTCCGCCATGGGCGCCTCCTCGGCCGAAGCCTCGCCGAGCTCCACAGCCAGCACCCCGGCCAGTGCCACGACCGGCTCGAGCACCGCGGTCGAGGCCGAGCACAACGACCAGGACGTGATGTTCGCCCAGATGATGCTCGTGCACCACCAAGGCGCGATCGAGATGGCGCAGATGGCCACCACCCAAGCCTCCGACCAGGAGGTCAAGACGCTGGCTGCGGCCATCGAGGCCACTCAGCAGCCGGAGATCGAGCAGATGACGTCCTGGCTGCAGACCTGGGGCGAGCCGGTCGAAGCGGGCTCCTCCGTGAGCGGTGACACGAGCGGCGACATGAGTGGCGGCATGGACGGCATGGACGGCATGGACCACTCGATGGCCGGGATGATGAGCGAGGAGCAGATGACGCAGCTGCACAACGCCACCGGCGCCGACTTCGACCGCATGTTCTTGCAGTTGATGATCGAGCACCACGCCGGCGCGGTGCGCATGGCCGAGATCGAACAGCAGTACGGCCTGAACACCCAGGCGCTGGAGTTGGCCGACTCCATCGTGATCTCGCAGAACGCCGAGATCGACCAGATGAAGCAGATGCTGGCAGCGATGGGCTGAGCCCACCCAGTAGTGCCTGATCGTCGCTGAGCGCCGGCACCGGTTGCCGGCAGCACCCACGACGGCATCCACGGCGAGCACCGTCGGCCCCACCCGCACGACCGGTCGGGCCGACGGTGCCGGCGAGGACCAGCACAAGCCGGCAGATGTCGAAGAGGGCGAGAGGCAGGGCCCCTTCGGCGTGCCGCCCGTCCTGCGGCAGACCTGCCGACCCCTCCCGCCGGAATACCCCCGGGGGGTACCTGCTTGCAGGAAGGTGCCGCATCCGGCACGGGGGCTGCCCCGGGCATGCGCCTGCAGCAGCCCTCGGAGCTTTCCCCGCCCCGCCTCCAAGGAGAAGCCGTGATCCAGGACATCGCCCTGACCGACGGACCCGTCCAGACCAGCACCGGGTGCGCCTGCTGCGCCCCGGCCCAGGATGCAGCCGACACGACCGCCAGCCCGGCCATCGCCAGTCCGGTGCTCGGCAGCCCGGTCACCGGCCAGGACCCCGGGTCCCGGGAGGTGAGTGCGGTCTACGGCGTCTCCGGGATGACCTGCGGCCACTGCGTGGCCGCCGTGCGCGGGGAGCTCAGCGCCCTGGCCGGTGTCACCGACGTCGAGGTCGACCTCGTCGCCGGCGGCACCTCGACGGTGACCATCACCGCCACCGCCCCGCTGGAGCAGGCGGCCGTGGCCGCCGCCGTCGACGAAGCCGGCTACGCGCTGGCTGCTCCGCCCCGCTGACTCCACCGCTGACCTTCGCCACCGTCTCGACGCCCTCGAGGAGGCCGTGATGTCCCACGACCACACCGGTCCGCACACCGGTCCGCACACCGGTCCGCACACCGCCGGCTCACCGGCCGCTCAGCACCAGCAGGTGGACGGCCTCAGCGTCCACCGCACCGGCGCCGGTCGGGAAGCCCGCGCCGGGCACAGCACCCACGTGGAGCACGGCTCGGGGCACGGCTCGGGGCACGGCTCGGGGCACGGTTCGTCCCGTGGTGCGACGTCGTGGGCGATGGCCGCCCAGGCCACGCTGCACTGCCTGACCGGCTGCGCCGTCGGCGAGGTCCTGGGCATGGTCATCGGCACCGCGCTGGGCTGGGGCGCGGTGGCCACCATCGCCCTGGCGGTCGCCCTCGCCTTCGTCTTCGGCTACGCGCTGACCGTGCGGGGGGTGCTCAAGGCCGGCGTGGACTTCCGCACCGCGCTGAAGGTCGCCCTGGCCGCCGACACCGTCTCCATCGCCGTCATGGAGGTCATCGACAACACCGCCATGCTGGCCATCCCCGGCGCCATGCACGCCGGCGTGGCCAGCTGGGTCTTCTGGGCCTCCCTGGCCGGCGCCCTGGCCCTGGCCTTCGTGATCACCACGCCGGTCAACCGGTGGATGATCTCCCGCGGCAAGGGCCACGCCGTGGTCCACGCCTACCACCACTAGGCAGCACTGAGCAGTACCAGCGCACGACCCGGCACCACCGGTCCCGGCGACGCCGAGTCCGCTGGTGCTGGGTCCGGTGGTGCTGGGTCCGGTGCTGTCTGCCTCACCCCAGCCCGACTCGCCGGTGCCGTCGCGGCACCGACCGAGGTCGGCGCGCTCCGAGCCGAGGAGGATCGATGACCGCACACCCCAGCGGGCGAGGCCGGCCCCTGCTGCGGACCGCCGCGCTCAGCGCCGCGGTCCTGCTGGCCGGTTGCGCCGGTGCCGAACCCGCAGCCGTGCAGCACCGCGGCGGTGACTCTGAGCGCAGTGACAGTGAACGCGGTGAGGGTGGGCACGCCGCTGCCGCCGCTGCTGCCACCGCCTTGCCCAGTGCTCACGTGCACGGCGTGGCCGTCGACCCCGCCGACGGCCGGGTGCACCTGGCCACCCACGACGGGCTCTTCCGCTACGAGGAGACCGGCCCGGTGCGAGTGGGGCCCGTCATCGACCTGATGGGCTTCACCGTCGCAGGCCCGGACCACTTCTACGCCTCGGGCCACCCCGGTCCCGGCGTGGACCTGCCCGATCCGGTGGGTCTGATCGAGTCCACCGACGGCGGGCGCACCTGGCAGGTGCTCTCACGGCAGGGGCACTCGGACTTCCACGCCCTGGCAGCCTCCGACGCCGGCGTCGTCGGCTTCGACGGCGCTCTGCGCTCGAGCCCGGACGGGACGACGTGGCACGTCCTGGACGCTCCCGTCGAACCGCACGACCTGGCCGCCTCCCCCGACGGGGCCGTGCTGATCGGAACCAGCGAGACCGGCCCGGTCCGCTCCACCGACGCCGGGCGCACCTGGTCGGCGATCGAGGAGGCGCCGCTGCTGCAGCTGGTGGACTTCGCCGGTGGCACCACCGTCGTAGGGGTGAGCCCGGACGGGACGGTGGCGCTGAGCACCGACGCCGGCGCGACGTGGAGCACACGGGGGCGGGTCCCGGGAGCACCGCAGGCGGTGGGCGCCGACCTGCAGCCCGACGGCACAGCGCGCCTGCTGGTGGTCACCGACGCAGGCGTCCACGACTCCCGCGACGACGGGGTGAGCTTCACCCCGCTCCCCGCCTGAGGAAGACGACGGGGACGAGGACGTGTCGCACCGGTCACTCGTCCTCGGCGCCGCTGGCGTCGGCCAGGACCGTTAAAAAGGGGCGGTTCGGGTCGAGCCGTCCCGCGGCGCCCGTGCCGAGCGACCCCACAAGCACCTCAGCGATCGCCCCTCGTCGCCTCCCCAGGTCGAACGGTAAGGACCGTTCCGGTGCGGGAGAGCCTGGAGGGCCGTGTCTGACCGGTGAGGGCTGGTTGTGGTGCAGTGATGTTGCTTGACCAAGATGGACCCATGCGCGAGGAAGATCAAAAATCAGGGCAGGGCGATCAGCCTTCGGCTCAGTACGTCGAGCCCACCAGCGGGCTCGGGCGGCAGTTGGCGGACCTGGCGCAAGAGCTGCACGGGCATGAAGACCCTCAAGCGGTGATGGAGCGCATCGTGGCCGCAGCAGCCGCGCTGGTGCCCGGCGCTGAGGACGCCACCCTCACCCGGGTGCGCGGTCAGCACGTGACCTCCGCGGCCGCCACTGATGAGCGCGGCCGGGGCCTGGACGCGCTGCAGGATCAGATCGGTGAAGGTCCCTGCCTGGACACGCTCTTCGCGCAGGAGGTGGTCCGGGTGGATGACCTGAGCACCGATGCGCGCTGGCCGCAGCTGGCCGGGCGCGCCGGTGAGGTGGGTCTGCGCAGCATGCTGTGCCTGCGCCTGTACGTCGCCGGCAACAACCTCGGCGCGCTGGACCTGCTCGCGGCGGCACCGCACGCCTTCGATGAGGAGTCCGCGGAGGTCGGGCAGCTCTTCGTCGCGCACGCCGCAACCGCGCTGGCCGCCACCGAGCAGGTGAACAACCTGCAGGTCGCCATCGCCAGCCGCGACGTGATCGGGCAGGCCAAGGGCATCCTCATGGAGCGCTTCAAGATCACCGCTGATCAGGCGTTCGCGCTGCTGACGCGCGTCAGCCAGGAGCGCAACCGCAAGCTGCGCGAGGTCGCCGACGAGCTCGCCGCGACCGGCCAGTTGCGCCAGTGAGCACCGTGCAGTGAGCACCGTCAGTGAGTGCCGCCGTAGCCGGGCGCTGACACCTTCCGCAGGGCTCCTCGGTGAGGTGTGCTCGGCTGCCGCGACGGCGGGCGTGCGAGTGAGCGTCGCGATGAGCTGGTACCGAGAAGACGTGCCCGGTGCCGCTAGTCCTTGTGCCCCTACCCCGCTCGTACTCCGCCAAGCGCGAAGATCACCGCAGCTGGGGGGCGGTGCCGTGTGTCCACGCGCTGCGCGGTGCGCTCACGACGTCGGCTCGTGCTTTGCCACCTCGTGCTTCGGCACCTCGCACCACACCTGCGTGCACCCCGGCAGCTGGTGCCAGCCCCACTGCCGGCTCAACTCGTTCAGCAGCACGACTGCCTCGTCGGCCACGTCGACGCTCACCGGCCCGGCCAGGTCGACCAGGACGGTGAGCCGGTCGGGGTGCTCGTGCACCGCTAGGGCCAAGACCTGGTGCACGCGCCCACCGACGGCCATCAACTCCGCTGCTGCCTGCACCAGGTCGTCAGCGCGCTCTTCCTGCATGCCGCTCTGCCGGGCGTACAGGCTGAGGAAGCGTCGAGCCTGTGCGAACGCGTCGGCATCAGGGGCCAGCTTCAGGTAGACCTTGTCTGCGGCATCTGGGTCAGGACTCACGGTGGATCTCTTCCTGAGTGCGGGGTTGGCGTGCTGTGGTACCCGACACCTTCCGGGTGCCACCCGGCGCGGCGCGCTCTGATCACGCCGATGCAGGCACCCCGCCCCGTGCCGATCCTCATCGTTGATCAGCCAGCTCGTTGGCGCTCAGCGCCCGGTACAGCGTGGCACGCGAGACGCCCACGGCTTCAGCGGCCTCACGGGTGGTGCGCCCTTCGGCGAGCAGGCCGCGGGCGGCGGCCAGCTTCGCCGGGGTCATCACCGCCGGGCGTCCTCCGCGCCGCCCGCGGGCGGCGGCCGCTTCCAGGCCGGCGGTGGTGCGCTCACGCAGCAGGTCGCGCTCGAACTCCCCCAGCGCCCCGAAGAGGTGCAGCACCAGGCGTCCGGTGGCGGTGGTGGTGTCGATGGACTCGCTCAAGGACCGGAAGCCCACTCCCCTGCCGTCCAGCTCATCGATGAGCTGGAGGAGGTGGCGCAGGGATCGGGCCAGGCGGTCCAGGCGCCAGACGACCAGGACGTCGCCGGGCCCGAGGCGGGCCAGGACATCGCCCAAGGCGGGTCGGGCGGCCAAGGCGCCGGAGGCGGTGTCGGTCCAGACCCGGTAGCAGCCGGCGGCGGCCAGGGCGTCGTGCTGCAGGGCGGGGTCCTGGGCGGTGGTGGAGACGCGCGCGTAGCCGAGCAGGTGGCCGGGGCGGCGGCTGGGCTCTGGGCGTGAGGCGGGGGCGGACACGGTCGGGACCGTCTCAGAAAGCGCCCACACGCCGCTGGTGAGACAGAAGTTGTGGACACGGGTTCTGAGACGGCGTGTCGTGGCGTGGCGGCCTCTCCCCCGCGATGTCTCAGAACCGGTCAGCCCCAGACCAGGTGCCCCCCTGTCGAAATCACCTCGACCATGCTCTGGAAGTCGGTGCTACGGGGATCAGGCGTGATCCCGTGTCGCCGCATGCTCCTCTCCAGAGCTGGCTTAACCTGATCGGCACCGCGACCCCGGTATGGGGACATGTCCTGATCGATCACCTTCACGGTTCGCTTCACGGCGTCGCCCGCCGCACGCTGCAACGCCTTCTCGTCCATCTCGAACTTGGTCATGCGGGCAAGGTAGGCGCCATAACCGACAACGGCGCCTTCTTTGCCGCGCCGCAGGTGGAACCTCAACCGGACGCAGCGCCGCGGGCTGGTCGTCACCTGTTCGTGCAACAGTCCCTCTTCGTCCGCGGACACGAATGCGCTGCTGAGCGTGCGGGTTGACCTCGCCCCAGGGGCGACGTCGATGCTCGTCCCACGACCGTTCGGCACGCGTGAGGGAGAGCACGATGGACGAGAAGCTGAGCGCCGGCGAGTTCGAGGCGCTCACCGGTCTGACGCCGAAGGCGCTGCGCTTGTACGCCGACCGCGGGATCCTGTCGCCGGCGTGGGTGGATCCGGTCAACGCGTACCGCGCCTACGACCGTGCTCAGGTGCGGCACGGCATCTCCCTCCACCTGCTGCGGCGAGCTCAGGTTCCGATGGTGGAGCTGGCGAAGGCCGACGACTTCGACTTCGAGGGTCGGCGACAGGCGGTCGCTTCTCAGCGACTCATCGAGGACTTCTACCTCGACGTGGCGGAGAGGATCGCCGCCTTCGACCCCGACGACTTCGTCGCCCACCACAGCCCGGCGCCGGCGCTGGAGTGGATCGGCGTCGTGATCGATCTCGGCATCCCCGACGACATCGATGGTCGTGTCGAGGCCTTCAGCGGGCTCGCGATCGATGCGCCCGCGGTCGACCGGGCCTTCGAAGAGCTGCTGAGCGACGTCGGTGCGCCCCCTTCGGACATCGTCTGGACCGCCGTGCCCGAGGCCACCCGGAACGGAGGCGGGCGGATGCTCATCGCCCGACCTGCGTCACCGCACCGCAAGCCGCCGACCCCAGAGCTGGTGCAGGCCCACGTGCGGTCACGCACCGGGCGCGAGGTGACCGCGACCGCCGGCACCCTGCCTCGTCGCCTCGAGATCACGTTCACCAGCGCCGGTCCGGACGACCCTGGTCCCGTCGAGGAAGCGGCCCTCGGCTACCTGCACCTCCTCGCCTTCGAGCACCACCTCCAGCAGCACCAGCTCACAGCGATCCAGGCCACCCCACGTCAACTCGTCCGCGGCGCCTCCCTGCTCGACGGTCCCGCCCCGATCAGCGTCTTCGACGCCCGCCCACCAGCAGGGCTGTAGCCACCGATCGGCCCGGTCTGAGGCAGCTGCCACCGCTCAGCTGCTTCCGGATAGGCGCTCGGCCGGAGACCCGACCAGCAGGAACTCATCCTGGCGCGCCTCACCGTCCCGCAGTCGATCGTCTTACGGGACCGCGAATCCGGACCGTGGCTCTGCCAACGATTCGGCTCACCGCCGTCAACCTGACAGTCCCGTAAGACCCGTCCGGTGAAAAGTCCCGCACAGGCACGTCATACGGCACACTTCAGGCATGGCGGGACTGAAGATCGGCTACGCCCGGGTCTCCACCACCGGGCAGGACCTCACCGCCCAACGCGAAGCCCTGCTCCGTCTCGGCGTCGAGGCGGACCGCATCTACGTCGACCACGGCCTGACTGGCACCAACCGCGCACGACCCGGCCTGCGTGAGGCGATGGCCGCCTGCCGCGCCGGCGACACCCTGGTCGTCACCAAGCTCGACCGCCTGGCCCGCTCCCTGCCCGATGCCCGCGACATCCTCGCCGAGCTCACCGAACGCCAGGTCGCCCTCGACCTAGGCGGTGCCCGCCACGACCCCACCGACCCCGTGGGGCGGCTGCTGTTCAATGTGCTGGCCATGGTCGCGGAGTTCGAGTCCGACCTGATCCGGATGCGCACCCGCGAGGGCCTGGCCGTGGCCAAGGCCAAGGGCCGGCTGAGGGGCAAGCAGCCCAAGCTCAGCCCCCGCCAGGAAGCCCACCTCGTCGCCCTGCACGCCAGTGGTGAGCACTCCCCCGGTGAGCTCGCCGAGCTGTTCAAGGTCGGCCGTTCCACCGTCTACCGCGCCATGCAACGCGCCACGCAGCGCTCGGGCGAGCCGGGAGCAGCGACGCCATCAGCTGCCCTCGCCACTCCCACCACCGGAGACATGTAGCTCCGCCGGACCGCGCCAGGCACTGCGACTTCGCTCGAGCCGCTCCTCCGCTGCGTCTCACAACCGGTCGCTCGTGAGACGGATCGGTCGAACAGTGATCGCACGCGCACGCCGATGAGCGGGTCGCCGGCGGCGCGGGCGCACCCCTCGCGCGGCTCGACCGGTTACGACCGTGGCGTGCAGCAGCGCCGCTACCACCGCAACGCGGCGAGCACCGATCGATCAGCCGGCCTCACGGGCAGCCGATCCGACGGATCGCGGCAGCCGTCGAGACCGGCTCGAGGCCGTGGTCGGCAGCACCGAGCAGGACGTGCAGCTCCGCGTTCGGCAGCAGTGCGGCCAAGCGCTGCGCCGCGGTGGCCAGCAGTGGCCACGTCCTGGCCCCGCGCAGCACGAGGGTCGGCACCTGCACCGCGGCCATCGCCGGCGTCGGCACGGGCAGCACCGCGGTGATCGTGGCGTCGTGGACCACCGACTGCGCGATGGCCTGCAGTCGAGGGAAGAGCGCTGAGCGCTGGATGCCCTCCACCACCTGCGGCGGCAAGCCGATGCCTTCGAGCTGGAAGGTGCTGACCACCTCGGCGGTGCGGCCCTCGTCCACCATCCGCTGCAGCCGCTCGGGCAGGTCGGCCGCAGGCGCTGCAGGCGGTGGGGCCGTCGCGGCTTCGTCCTCGAAGCGGAAGGGCGGCTCGTACAGGAACAGCCGGTTGATGGGCAGGCCGTCCGCCGCGGCACGCAGGGCCAGGACCGCTCCGGAGGAGTAGCCGAAGACGGCGGCCCGGCCACCGGCCACCTCGAGCAGCGCCCGCAGGTCCTCGACCTCCCGCTCGATCGCGTACGGCGGGGTGTTCGAGCTCTCCCCGCGGGCACGGCGGTCGTAGGTGAAGCAGGTGTACGCGTCGGCCAGCTGTGCCGCGATCGGCGCGCACGTGTCGCGCAGGTTGAACGCACCGGGGACGAACACCAGCGCCGGGCCTTCGCCGACCTGCTCGTACGCCAGCGTGGTGCCGTCCTGCGCGGTCGTGGTCTTCATGCTCTGCTCCTCAGCGGTAGGGGCCATCAGCTGTTGCGACATCCACCTGCTGCGACACCCGCGACCTGCAGGACTCATCGCTCTCGCGGCCCCGTCCCCATCGAGCACCGCCCGCTCGGCGAGCCCCCACCGCCTCGGGCGAAGGCGCGAGCAGGTCAGGAGGTCAGGAGGTCAGGTAGCGGCCCAGAGCCGCGGTGGCCCACCGCGCCGTGAGGGCTGCGGACGGCCCCACGCTCATCGTGCGCCGGGGCACGACCGCCGTCTCACGAACGGTCGCTCCTGCGGCAGCGAGTCCCCATCACGCGGTCACGAGTGGCCGGCGACTGCGCCCCTGTGTTGGAGAGCGGTGAACGCACGGGCACCGGACGGTCCACACCATCGACGACACCCAGGTCGTTGACGACACCCAGCACCAGCGGTGGGAGAGCTCAATGCCCCGGACCACCAAGGGACCGGCGTCCTACTTCCCCGCGATCGAGGCCAAGTACGGGCACCCGGTCGCGCACTGGCAGCAGCTGCTGCGCGAGCACCGCGCCCAGCAGCCCGGCGCCCGGCACATGGAGCTGGTCGCCTGGCTCGAGAGCGAGCACGGCACGGGCCACGGGCACGCCAATGCGCTGGTGGCCGCCGCCTCGGCTGAGGACGGGCGCGCCTGATCCACCGAGGCTCCGCGGCGCTGCCCGGCGCGCCGGAGCGTCGTCACGCTCGCGCCGCCGTGCGGGCGGGGCTGTCGTCTCGCAACCGATCACTTCCGAGACGTGTGGGACGACGACGACACTGCTGTGCCAGCCGACCCGTGCGTCAAAGGGGCTACAGCAGTCCTTGCACCTGCTCAGCCCAGTCGTCGGCTACGAAGCCGGCGCTGGTCATCACCTCTTTCGGTTCGAACCACACCGTCTTGCCGCTGCCCTGTTCCGTGGGCAGCGGGTCCACGCCCCAGTCGCTGGAGATCGACTCCAGCAGCCGCAGGCCCCGGCCGGTGGTGACTTCTTGGCCCATGCGCCGCAGCCGCAGGGAGGCGGCGGAGGCGTCGCTCACGCCGATGCGTACCCGGCCCGAGTCCATCACGCACACCTGGACGCTGAAGGCGGTGCGCGCGTGCAGCAGGGCATTGGTCACCAGCTCCGAGACGCCCAGCTCCGCGGACTCCTCCAGCTCTTCAGCGCCTACCTGGCGCAGCATCTGGCGCACGTAGCTGCGTGCTGCGGCCACGGTGCTGGCCAGCGGATCCAGCACCAGCGGCTGAGCCACCCTGCTGCCCTCGCACGTGCTCTCCTCGCGCGTGCTCTCCTCGCGCGTGCTCTCTTCGTGCATGCCGCCCGAAGTCACAGCTCGAGTGCCTCTGCCGCTTGCCGACTCACTTGCTGCTCCGGGTGCTTGTGCATGCCGGCAGGGGTGTCGGTCCACGGCTGCGGTGGCGCACCGGAGAGCTGGTGGATGAACTGCCCGAACAGCCACCGGCGGTAGGCCACCAGCTGCGCCGAGGCGGGCAGGGTGAGCAGCTGCTGCTCACGGCAGAAGTCGTCGGCCTCCTCCAGCACGTCCAAGACGCGCTGGGCGAAGGCAGCCGCCTGCGCGGGCAGGGTGTAGGTGACGTCGGCGAAGTCCTGCCCGGCGCGTGCGGCGGCGTCCAGGGCCGCCACCGGCTGCTGCTGGAAGGGTGCGTAGCTGCTCTCCAGCTCCTCGGCGACCTGCAGCAGCCGTTGCGGCAGCGCGGGCGCGCCGTCGTGTCCGGCTCCGATCTGCACCAGCGCCAGTTCCCGCAGCAGCTCCTGAGCGTGCTCGTTGAGCGCCTCGCGCAACGCCAACGGCATCTTCAACAGGTGCACCTCGCTCATCTCGCTGCCCTCGCCCACTCACGGAGCCTTGCACGCTGGCGGTTCGACCGCCCGGTCGGGGGCACCACAGCAACCGTTCAAGATCACCGACATTGTCGGTGGCGCGGGTCCCGCAGACCTGAGCGGGCAGCGGTGGGCGGGGGTGCCAAGCGCTGGGCGGTGGTGGCATGCGGTGGTGGCGCATGCGGTGGTGGCAAGTTCAGCCTGGCGCTGCAGTGCTAGTCAGTGCTGGCCTGGCAGGGCCGGCTTCAGCTGGCGGGGCCGGCTTCCGGGGGTCGGGGTCGGTCTTCGGGGTGCATGCGGATCCCCAGGATCGCGGTGTCGTCCTCGACAGCGAGGGCGTCGTCGAGGTAGCGGCGCTGCAGCTCGTCCAGCAGTGCCTGCAACGGGGCGTCGGTGCGGGCGATCTCCTGCACCGTGGTGACCAGGTGGTCCAGGCTGTGGGTCAGGTGCTCCCCGCGCCGCTCGATCAGGCCGTCGGTGAACAGCAGCAGCGTCGCACCGGGCTGCAGGAGGACCTCGTGGTCGCTGCGCGCCAGCCCGGCGGCGACGCCGATGAGGACATCGGGTGTGGTCCGCAGCAGCTGCGCACGCCCGTCGGGGTGCACCAGCAGCGGTGGGGGGTGACCGGCGTTGGACCAGCGCAGCCGGCGCAGACCAGCGGCGCGCTCGGTCTGGGTCTGCTCCACGCGCGCCAGCACCAGCGTCGTCATGGCCTGCATGCCCAGCCCGTGCACCGCGGCGTCCAGGCGCGCCAGGACCTGCGCCGGTGATCCGGCCCGGTCGTAGGCGATGCCGCGCAAGACGTTGCGGACCGCGCCCATGACCGCTGCGGCGTGCATGTCGTGACCGACGACGTCGCCGATGACCAGGCACGTCGCACCCTCACCGTCGGTGAAGGCGTCGTAGAAGTCACCGCCGACCTCATGCCCTTCGGCTGCGGGCCGGTACACCGCTGCCAACTGCAAGTGATCCGGTTGAGGCAAGTCGGTGATCATGCTGCGTTGCAGAGCCAGAGCGAGCTCACCTTGGTCAACGTGCTCACGGGCCCGCTCACGGGCCTGCTCAGGGGCCTGCTCAGGGGCCTGCTCAGGGGCTTGGTCACGGTCCGGCTGCTGGGTTCGGCTGCGGCGAAGGTGCGGCGCGTCCTGCCGCAGGAGAGCCCTGCCGTGCTCGGGCGCGGTCCTCAGCGCCAAAGCGGCGTGGGCGGCCAAGACGCTCCCCACGATCTGGCTGTCGGGGTTGAACGCGTGCGGCAGGCGCGAGTACAAGCTCAACACCCCCAGCGTGCCCGGGGTCGGGGACAGGCGGAAGGACAGCACGCTGCGCACCCCGATCTCGGTGGCGCGCTTGCTGAAGTCCGGCCAGCGCTCGTCACCGGCCAGCTCACCGGTGACGAAGAGCTCCACATCCCCTGCGGCATCCCGTGCAGCGCCCGGTGCGGCGTCCTGGGTGGCATCCAGTTGGGCAACCAGGGACGGTCCCCGCCCGACCTGGTGCTGGATGCGTTCCAGCGAGCGGGCCACCTCGTCGCTGGCAGCGGCAGTGGTGACGGCGCCCTCGCCCGCGATCGAGACCGCGGCGTGCTCACAGCCGGGCACCCTGGCCACAGCGAGGCCGACCAGCTCCTGCAGCACGTGCTGCACGCTGTCGCCGGCCCGCAGCGCACCAGCCGCCTCGGCGATGGCCCGCACCAAGCCACGGTCGATCGAGGTCACCGCCTGACCTTAGGCCAGAGGTGATCCGCACAGTTCACCTCCACGAGGTCTGGTCTCCCCACCCGCCGGGGCTGCGCTTCATCGACCGCGTCCTCTCCGGCGGGCCCCGCCCAACCGCTGTCGTGCAATCGGTCGCTTCTGAGATAGGCGGCTGCTCCACCGGTGGACTGGTCGAGCAGTCGACTTCGCGGTCATGTTGATCTCCGCGTGTGCGACAGCTGTCTGGACAGGAGGAGGATCACCGTGGCCTCGATGGCCTAGCGTCACGGCAGTGGCGCCACCCGAGGACCCGCACGAGGACACGCGGACGCTGGCCGCGATCAGCACCCTGCTGGATCGTGTGCACCTGATGACACCCGGTCAGCTGCCCGATGCCTTGATGCAGGCCGCAGCCCAGCTGGGCTGGAGCGCGGTGCTCTACCTCGTCGACTACGAGCAGCGCGTGCTGGTGCCTGCCTCAGCGGTCGGGGTGTCCGGGCGCCGCGTGCAGGGGGTGGACACCACGCTGGCGGGGCGCTGCTTTCGCACCGTGGAGCCGATGCCGTGGTCCACCGGACATGGGCAGGCACGTGAACAGGGCGTGTGGCTGCCGGTGCTCGACGGGGTGGACCGCCTAGGCGTGCTGGAGGTGAGCTTCCCCGAGGGCACCGACCTGGACGATGCGCTCTGCATCCAGCGTTGCCGGCTGCTGGCCCACCTGGCCGGGCACCTGGTCGTGGCCAAGGGCCCCTACGGCGAGGGCCTGACCCGCATCCGGCACCGCAAGGCCCGTTCGGTGGCTTCGGAGCTGCTGTGGCGGCTGCTGCCGCCGTTGACGTTCGGCTGCGAGGGCCTGGTGGTCTCCGGGTTGCTGGAGCCGGCCTACGACGTGGCCGCCGACGCCTTCGACTACAGCGTGCTGGACGAGACCGCGCACCTGGCCATCTTCGATGCCACCGGCCACGACCTGAACGGCACCGTGCTGGCGGCGATCGCGCTGGCCGCTTACCGCAACAGCCGCCGGCAGGGCCACGGCCTGTACGACAGCGCCCGCACCCTGGATGAGCACATCGGCGCCCACGGCAACGGCGAACGCTTCGCCACCGGGGTCCTGGCCGAGCTGGACCTGCCCAGCGGGCGGTTGCGCTACCTCAACGCCGGGCACGAGCCTCCACTGCTGATGCGCGAGGGCAAGGTCGTCAAGGAGCTCAGGAGCGGGCACCGCATCATGTTCGGCCTGGGCGAGGGCGAAGCCAGCGTCGGTGAGGAGTGGCTGCAGCCCGGTGACCAGGTCGTCTTCTACACCGACGGCATCCCCGAAGCCCGCAGTCCCGAGGGGGACTTCTACGGCTTGGAGCGGCTGATCGACCAGCTGGCCCGCTCAGCGGCAGCGGGGCTGGCCGCGCCCGAGACGCTGCGCCGCATCGTGCACGCGGTGCTGGAGCACCAGAACGGCGTCCTGCAAGACGACGCCACCGTGCTGATCGCCCAGTGGGCCAGCGGCAAGGAGCACGCCGCGATCTCCTCGGCCACCGGCAGCATCGCCGCGCAGCAGCTCTCCCCTCACGACGAGCACGGTCACCACCTCCCCCGACGCTGACCTCCCCCGGCGCTGAGCGACCAGCCGCCTGCTGCAGGCTTGTGCTGCGCACGGGGCGGCTGAGTGAGCCGGTTAGCGTGGCGCCACCGGTAGCGGCCGGAGAGCGGGAGGACCAGCTCTGGCAGCGTGAAGGAACGTGAGGCACATGGGCGCAGCAGCCGAGCACCGGCGCAATGGCCGTGAGGACGCAGCCGGCGCTGCCCCGCTGGACCTGGTGAACGCGCTGGCGGACATGGCGCGCGAGCTGCAGCGGCAGGAGGACCCGCAAGCGGTGATGGAGCGCATCGTGCTCGCCGCGGTGGCGCTGGTGCCCGGGGCGGAAGACGCCACGATCACCCGGGTGAACGGGCGCCGGCACGTCTTCTCCCAGGCCGCCAGCAGCAAGCGGGCCCAGCGGCTGGACGAGCTGCAGGAACAGACCGGTCAAGGACCCTGCCTGGACACCCTGTACACGCAGCAGACCACCCGGGTGCGCGACCTGGCCACCGAGACGCGCTGGCCGCTACTGGCCGAGCACACCGCGCACGCGAACGTGCGCAGCATGCTGTGCTTCCAGCTGTTCGTCGCCGGCGACAACCTCGGCGCCTTGAACCTCATCTCCGCTCGCCCGGACGCCTTCGACGACGAGGCTGAGGAGATCGGACTTCCGTTCGCCACGCACGCGGCCATCGCGCTGGCCGATGCCGAGCAGCTGGTCCACGTGCGCACCGCGATGGCCGGCCGCGATGTGATCGGGCAGGCCAAGGGCATCCTCATGGAGCGCTACAAGATCACCGCCGATCAGGCGTTTGCGCTGTTGACCCGCGTCAGCCAGGACAGCAACCGCAAGCTGCGCGAGATCGCCGAGGAGCTGGCCGCCACCGGCCGACTAGGCCGGTGAGGTCGGGCCGGTGAGCTCGGGCCGGTGAGGCCGAAGCGGGGAAAGTGGCACGTGTCCTGCACCCGCCGCTGTGAGTGACCCGCCGCTGTGAGCGGCTGAAGCAGCTGCACCCGTGCAGCTGCACGTCAGCGCCGAGGACAGGTCACCGGGCTGTGACGTGCCCTGCTCGATCAGTCGCGCTGCTGGCGCAGCAGCTCATCGAGCAGGTCCCGCAGCACGTGCGGCTGCTCGTACAGGCCCTCGTAGTGCTCACCGACCTTGCGGGTGCCCACGGCGATGACCGTCACTCCCGCCAGCTGCAAGGGCACGGCGAAGTCGGAGGGCAGGTAGGCCTGCGCAGACAGGGCGAGCAGTCGCTGGCGGTCGTCTTCGTCAAGGCTCTGCCACCAGGCACCCACGGCTTCCCGCTCGCTCACGCGCCCAGCGTGTGGCACCGCCGAGGGTTCTTGCGTGTTCAACCAGCGTGGTTCACCCGGTTGCCGGTGTCGTTGCCGACCTCGGTGAGCGACTCACTACATCCGCGCATGCCGTGTTGTAGGCGCGGTCGCCATCTCAGAACTGGTCCCTTCTGACCGGGGTAACGAGGCTGTGCGTTTCCTGCAAGCGGAGACGGCTGCGCCTCACCGCCCGAACGACATGCCGGTGTGCGTCGATGAGGTCTGCGCGCCTGCGCCGGCTCGTGACGGTTCCTTCGCCGGCGACGAGGTCGCGCAGGGCAGGTGCTGCGACGGCGCCCCTTGGAGGTCGTTGACCACGGAGCACCCGCAGTGCCGGGTCAGCGCTCCTCCCGGCTACTGGTTGCGGTGCTGTGCCGCGGCCGCGGCGGCTGCGCGCAGCTGCAGGAGAGTCGGTGCCTGCAGCGGCAGGAACGCGGCTTCGCGTCGCCGGCGACTGCTCGCACTGCTCGCCTGGAAGCCCGTCCCGCCGTGAGCCAGCCCTTCCAGCTCGACCGCGCGAGCTGCGAGGTGCAGAGCGTCGATGCGTGCGAGGGCGAAGGCCGTCGGCTCAGCGGCGTCGAGGCCGGCGGCCAGCGCTGCCAGCTCGTCGGCCACAGCGTCGCGGTGCGCTTCCAGCGCGCGGTGGTCTTCACCCAGCACCACGGTGACCGGCCCGCTCCCGGCTGCCGCCGAGGCCTCAGCGGTGGAGGCGATCGCACCATCGGCGACGCCCAGCGCCAGCGCGGCCTGGGTCAGCAGCATCGTGGGCCGGCACAGGCTGAGGAAGGCGAGCAGGTCCCGGGTGAGCACGGCACCGGCGGTGACCGGGGTGCTGTCGAGCTCGATGCTGCTCGTGCCGGTGGAGTTCAACGCCAACAGCGGCACCGCGGGCCCGACGTGGACGCCGGGAGCACCGAGCCGGAGCGCGGCGACCAGGCGCCCACCGTCTCGAGCGCGTGCGGGGACGACGACGACGGCGTCGGGGAACAGGTTGGAAGCCCACGGGATCGGCCCGGTGAGGGTCCAGCCGCCCGCTACCTGCTCGGCGAGGACGGGAACGGGGGCCCCACCGCCGGCGTCGGCGATCGCGGGCGCCAACGCGGTGGCACCCGGCAGCACCCCCGCGCCCAGGTCAGCCAGGACGCCCACCAGTTCCGGCTCCGGTGGGCAGCAGGTGAGGTACTCCACGACCATCGTCTGCGACCAGGCGACGAAGGCGTCCGCGAGGCTGGCGGCCGCGACCGCACGCAGCAGGCGCACGGCCCGGCCGACGCGCGCGGTGCGGTCGCCCACCGGCCGCAGCAGCCCCCGGTCGCCGAGCCACCGCAGTCCCTCGCGCACGTCCTGCGTGCCGGCGTCCACGGCGGCCGCCGTCGCGGTGAAGTGCTCGTGCACCTGCATCAGCTCAGCGGCGGTGGGAGAGGTCGGCGTCACGGACCCATCCTGCCGGTGCGCACCGCTGACGCACCGGGCCGTCGTGGTAGGCATCGGCGTCGTGGACCAGCGACCCGTGGATCAGCGAGCACCCATCACGCTGGCCGGCGTCGGGGTGCGCTTCGGCGAGCGGCAGGTGCTGCACCACGTCGACCTCGAGGTCCACCCCGGTGAGCTGCTCGCGCTCGTCGGGCCGTCGGGAGCGGGGAAGTCGACGCTGCTGCAGGTCCTCGCCGGCCTGCGCCGGCCGGATGCCGGGACGGTCCGCCGTCCTGCGGATGGACGTGGGACGACCGGTCTGGTCTCGCAGCACCCGCACCTGCTGCCCTGGCGCACGGTCGCGGGCAACGTCGCCCTCGGCCTGGCTTACCGGCGCAACGGTGGCCGCTGGCCCCGCCGCCCCCCGCACGGTGAGCGGGTCGCGCGGCTGCTCGACGAGCTGGGCATCGCGGACCTGGCCGGCCGGTTCCCCTCGCAGCTGTCCGGCGGTCAGGCCCAGCGGGTCGCGCTGGCCCGGGCGATCGTCATCGAGCCGCAGCTGCTGCTCCTGGACGAGCCGTTCGGGGCGCTGGACCCCGTCACCCGGCGCGACCTGCAGGACTGGCTGCTCGCCCTTCACCGGCGGCGCGGCCCGGCGACCGTCCTCGTGACCCACGACCTCGACGAGGCGCTCCTGCTCGGAGACCGCGTCGGGCTCCTGAGCACCCGGCCGGGCCCGATCGACGTCGTCCCGAGCTCCGTGTCCGCCCGCGCCGGTCTCGCCGACGGCAGCGCCCACCGCGCGCTGCTCGCCCGGTTCCCGGCTGATCGCGACGTCCGCGACCTCGCCGCGGACGACGGCGAGCGGGCGCCGGACGGGCCGCCACGAGCAGCCGGTGGCGGGCCGGTGGGTCGCCGGCGGGTGCTGCGGGTCGCCGGCTCCGCGGCGCTGCTGACCGCACCCTTCGTCGCGGCCGCGGTCACGGGCCCACCAGCCGCAGCGCCCGCGCGCGGGCAGCAGCCCGCGGTCGGTGGCGGGCCGGTGCGGGTGGGCTACCTGCCCATCACCGACGCCGCCCCCCTGCTGCTCGCGCACGCCGACGGCGACTTCTCCGCGACCGGCCTGGACGTCCCGCGCCCGGTGCTGTTCCGCTCCTGGCCGGACCTCGCCGAGGCCCTGCAGAGCGGCACCGTCGACGTCGTGCACATGCTCATGCCCCTGGCGGTCCAGCTGCACCACGGCGCGGGCGTCCCGGTGCGGTTGCTGCTGTGGAACCACGTCAACGGCTCGGCCCTGACGGTGCGTTCCGACATCGACTCGGTCGCGCAGCTGGCCGGTGCCACGGTGGCGGTGCCGTTCTGGCACTCCATCCACAACATCGTGCTGCAGCAGCTGCTGCGGGCCTCCGGCCTCACCCCGGTCTTGCAGGGTGAGGCCTCCGCCGGCGCGGGGACGGTCAAGCTCGTCCTGATGGCGCCCTCGGACATGCCACCCGCTCTGGCAGCCGGCCAGGTGGCCGGCTTCATCGTCGCTGAACCGTTCAACGCTGCGGCGGAGGTCCAGGGCATCGGCAAGGTCCTGCGCTTCACCGGCGACGTCTGGAAGGACCACGCCTGCTGCGTGACGGTCGTGCACCAGCGGCTGCTGGACGAGCGGCCCGCTGCGGCGGCCGCCGCCGTCCAGGCGCTGGTCGCCGCCCAGCGCCGACTGCGCGATCAAGGGCTGCGCGCCGCCCAGACCCTCTCCAGCGGCGGCTACCTGCCTCAGCCGCTGCCCGCGCTGCAGCGGACGCTCTCCACCGACCAGGACGCCGCCTACGTCCGGGACGGAGCGATCCAGCACCCGCAGTGGCGACAACGCCGCATCGGCTTCCAGCCCTACCCCTACCCCTCCTACACCGCACAGCTCGTGCGCGCGATGAAGGAGACCGCCGTGGTGGGCGAGACCTCCTGGCTCGACGACCTGGACCCGGACGGCGTCCACGGGCAGCTGGTGCACGACGACCTGGTCCTGGACGCGATCCGGTCCAACGGCGGCTTCGACGCCTTCGGGCTGTCCGGCCCCGAGCGCACCGAGGTCGTGCTGCCGTGAGCACCCGGCACGCTCGGGGCCAGCGACGGAGCGGCGCGACGCCGGCCGCCACCCCGCGCAGGTCCGCCCTGCTGGCACGCCTCGCGGCCGTGCTCGCCGCCGTGATCGCGTGGTGGCTGGTGTGCGACGTCCTCGCCCGCGACAACGCCGTGCTCGGCCGGATGGGCCCGGGACCGACCACCACGGCACTGTGGGACCTGCTCCACCAGCGCTCCACCGCCGTGAACGCCGCAGCCAGCCTGCGCCGCCTGCTGCTCGGTCTGCTGCTGGCCGCCGTCGCCGGCACCCCCCTGGGCCTGCTCCTGGGGTCCCGCCGCCTGCTCGAGCACGCCACCGCCCCGCTCGTCGCCGTGCTCCGCACGACCTCACCGCTCGCGTGGGCCCCGCTGGCCATCGTCCTGCTCGGCGTCGGCGACGCCCCCGTCGTCGCCCTCGTCGCCCTCGCCGCGATCTGGCCGATGACCCTCACCACGGCCCACGCGGTCCGCGGCCTGGACCCGGCCGCCCTCCAGGTCGTCCGCTCGCTCGGCGCCAGCCGCATCGAAGCGCTCGGCACGGTGGTGGTGCCCGCCCTGCGCCCGCACGTGCTCGCCGCCCTGCGCCTGGCGCTGGGGATCGGCTGGGTCGTCCTGGTGCCCGCGGAGATGCTCGGGGTCGACTCCGGGCTCGGGTACGCCGTCCTCAACGCCCGGGACCAGCTCGACTACCCGCAACTGGCGGCCACCATCGTGCTCATCGGCGCGACCGGGTTCCTCCTCGACCGCCTGCTGCAGCCACCAGCCCCCACCGGCGACGGCCCCTGACCGCCCGGGGCGGGACCGGGCCAGGACCGCCGTCCCCCCACCGCTGCACGAGCGCGCCCCCGCGGAGCTCACCACCCCGTGAGCCGCTGTTGCGCGTCTCGAGAACGGTCGGCAGTGCGGCACGGGACGACGTCAGGGGTTGCCGGTGGCGGGACGGGAATGGATCGGTGTCCCGCGCCGGTTGTCGTCCTCGCCGCGTGGACGGGGAGCCACGGGCTTCCTCTGCGCCCGGCTGCCCCAGCCCCGCGACGGAAGACCCCCCATGACTTCGCGCACGGACCTGCCCCCTCCCACCGGCGCGAGCAGCCCCGCTCAGCCGTCCCGCCCGAGCACGGGGCGCACCGCCCTGGTGCTCGGGGCCTTCGTCGCCGTCGGGCCGTTGACCATCGACATGTACCTGCCGGCCCTGCCCACCATCGTCACGCAGCTCGAGACGACCGAGGCAGCGGTGCAGCTGACCTTGACCGGCACCCTGGTCGGCCTGGCCCTGGGGCAGCTCGTGATCGGTCCGCTCTCCGACGCCCTGGGCCGGCGGCGACCGCTGCTGGCCGGCACCGCCCTGCACGTGCTCGCCTCGCTGCTGGTGCTGCTGGCGCCGAACATCGCCGTCCTCGGCGCGCTGCGCGTGCTGCAGGGCGTGGGCACGGCGGCCGGCGCGGTCATCGCCCTGGCGATCGTGCGCGACCTGTTCGACGGTCGCGCGGCGGCCACGATGCTCTCCCGGCTGTTCCTGGTGATGGGCGCCGCGCCCGTGCTCGCCCCGACCATCGGGGGCGAGGTGCTGCGGTTCACCTCCTGGCGCGGGATCTTCGTCCTGCTCGGCCTGTACGGGCTGCTCCTGCTGGCGGCCGGTGCGCGAGCGCTGCGCGAGACCCTGCCGCCGGATCGGCGCCGTCCCCTGCGCCTGGGCGCCACCGTGCGCACCTACCGCGCCCTGCTGCGCGACCGCACCTACCTCGGCCTGGTCCTGGTGGCCGGGCTGACCATGGCCGCCCTGTTCAGCTACGTGGCCGGCGCCTCGTTCGTGTACCAGGGCCAGTTCGGCCTGGACCAGCAGCAGTTCGGGCTCCTCTTCGGTGCCGGTGCCTTCTGGTTGATCGCGGCCACCCAGCTCAACCCGCTGGCCCTGCGCCGCTTCGCCCCCTCCCAGGTGCTCCTGGCCGGCACCGTCGTCGGCCTGCTCGCCGGTGCGGTGCTGCTGGTGCTGTCCACCACGGGCACCGGTGGCCTGGCCGGGGTGGTGGCACCGCTGTGGGCGGTGCTGTTCTGCACCGGCCTGGCCCTGCCGAACGCTCCGGCGCTGGCCCTGTCGCGGCACGGTGAGGCCGCCGGCGCGGCGGCCGCGCTGCTGGGAGCCGTCCAGTTCGGCGTCGGCGCGCTGGTCTCGCCCCTGGTGGGCCTGCTCGGCAACGACGCACCCGCCATGGGCGTCGTGATCCTGGCCGCCCTGGCGCTCGGCACCGCCGTGCTGGTGCTGCTCGTGCGGCCCTGGCAGCTCGTGGGTGAGGACGGCTCCGCCGTCCCCGCCGGCCGCTGAAGGGGCTGAGGGCGCCCCAGGCCTTGCCTTTCTAACTTAGAGGGGCAAGGCTCGGGTGGTGCCCGACGCCCTCACCTTCGACCTGCACTTGCTGACCGCGCGGCTGGACCGTGCGGCCGACCGCATCCTGCGCGCGGAGCTGGACCTGCCCTACCGCCGCTTCCTGGCACTGCTGCTCGTCGGCGAGGGCGCCCCGACCCAGCGGGTGCTGGCCGAACGCCTGGGCATCACCGAACCCTCGACCAGCCGCATGGTCGCCGTCCTCGCCGAGGCGGGGCTGCTCGAGGCCACCGCCGAGGCGGGTGGCGGCAACCGCCGCCGCCTGGCGCTGACGGCGGCGGGCCGCGAGCGCGTCGACGCCTGCCGGCGGCTGCTGGAGGGTCGCTTCGCCGACCTCGTCACCCGCAGCGGCGTGCCCCACGCCGAGTACGCCGCGCACACCCGGCGCCTGCTGGCCGCCCTGGACGGCTCCCTCGACGCCGTCCCGCACGACGGGCGGGCGGACTCCCCCGCACCGCCCTCGAGACAGACCGCGTAGAGAAGAGGTACGGCCGTGACCGGATGGACCCCGCTGCTGGCCGCCCACGCCGCCAGCGCCCTGATCTGCCTGGGGCTGGGCGCGCACGTGCTGCTGCGCCGCACCAAGGGCGACGGCGCCCACCGCGCGGCCGGCTGGTGCTGGGTGACGGGCATGACCTTCGTCGCCACCAGTTCCTTCGCGATCCGCGACCTGCGCGACGGCCGGCTCAGCCTGCTGCACGTGCTGTCGGTCGTGACGCTGGTCAGCCTCGTCCTGGGGATCCGCGCCGCCCGCCGCCACGACGTGCGCGCGCACCGGGCGAACATGCGCGGCAGCTGGTTCGGGCTCGTCGGTGCCTTCCTCGGCGCGGTCGCGGTGCCGGACCGGGCCGTCCCCACCTTCGTGGTCACCGAGCCGCTGGGGGCGCTGGCCGCGGCCGGCGCCACCGCCGCCGCCACCGCGGGGCTCATCGCGCTCGCCCGCGCGGGCGGCCGGCGCCGCCCCGGCGAGCGGGCGGTGGCGGTCAGTAGCGGAAGGCGCTGACCAGCTGCTGCAGCTCGGCGGCGGCGCGGGAGACCTCGCCGGCGGTGGTGGCGGTGTGGCCGGCGCCGACGGTGGTCTGCGTGGCGGTGGCCGCGATGCCGGAGATGTTCGCGGCGATCTCCTGGCTGCCGGTGGACACCTCCGAGACGTTGCGGACCATCTCGGCGGTGGTGGCCGACTGCTCCTCCACCGCGGCCGCGATCGTGGCCTGCAACCCGTCGATGCGGGCGATGACTTCGCTGATCTCCGAGATCGCCCCGGCCGCGGCGGACGCGTCGGCCTGCGTCGCGCCCACCCGCCCGGTGATCTCCTCCGTGGCCCGCGCGGTCTGCTGCGCCAGCTCCTTGACCTCACCGGCCACGACGGCGAAGCCCTTGCCCATCTCCCCGGCCCGCGCCGCCTCGATGGTGGCGTTCAGCGCCAGCAGGTTCGTCTGCTCCGCGATGGAGGTGATCAGCTTGACCACGTCACCGATCTCCCGGGAGGAGGCCGACAGCCGCTCCAGGATCGCGGAGGCGTCGGCGGCGTTGGCCACCGCCGCGGAGGCGACCTGGGACGCCTCGGCGGTCGAGGACGCGATCTCCCGGATCGCCGCGCTCATCTCGTCGCCGGCGGCGGCGACGGTGGAGATGGACGTGCTGATCTCCTCGGTGGCCGCGGAGACCACCTGCGACTGCTGCGCGGACTCCTCCGCCCCGGACGACAGCTGCGTGGCCACCGCGTTCAGCTCCTCGGAGGAGGAGGCCAGGGTGCCGGCGTTGGCCACCACCTGGCCCATCACCTCACCGAGCCGCTCGGTGGAGCGGTCCAGGGCCTGCGCCATCACGCCGACCTCGTCGCGGCTGTCGATGCCCACGCGCTGGTCCAGCCGCCCCTCGGCCAGGCCCTCCACGACCGCGACCACCCGCGCCAGCGGGCGGGAGATGCCGCGGGAGATCGCGACGGCGACGGTGACCGCCACGGCCAGCGCCAGCGCGATCGTGGCGGTGATCAGGGTCAGCGCCGAGGAGTACGCCTGCCGGCCCTGCTCGGAACGGGCCGCGGACGCGGCCTCCTCGCTCTCCTCCATCGCCTCCAGGGCGGTGTTGAGCTCCTCGTTGATCGGCGTGGTCGTCTCGGCGCGGGCGGCGGCGAGCGCGGTCAGGTCCCCGGCCGTCGCCAGGGGGACCAGCTCGTCGCGGGCGGCGCGCCAGTCGGCCAGGTTCTCCTCGAAGGCGCGCAGCTGCTCCTGCGGCTGCGAGGGGTCGGTGCCCAGGTACTCGCTCCACGCCTCGTCCAGCGCGGCGTCGTGCTCCGCCGCCCGCTCGGTGATCCTGGCGCGGCCGGCGTCGTCGACCTGCAGGGCCAGGTCCGAGAGGTCCTTGGCCGCGAGGTTGAACTCGTTCTGCGTCCTGTCCAGGGCGTGCACGGAGACCACGCCCTCGGCGTACATCGCCTCCAGGCGCTCCTGCGCGCTGCGCAGCTGCACCAGGCCGACCACGCCGACCACGAGCAGCAGCAGGCTGACCACCCCGAAACCGGCGAACAGCTTCGCCCCGACCTTCACGTCCCGCAGACGACCCACGGTCACCACCCCCGTCCGAACGTGCCGCCACGCCCTCGTGGCGCACGACCGTGCCGGGTGGCTGCGTGCTCAACCACCTCGACCGCACCAAGGGCATCGGCACACGGTGAGGGGACGTGGACCGGGGACCACCCGATCGGGTCAGGCGCAGATGTCGTCGGTGGCGACGCGTGCGGTGATCGTGGGCTCCGGGGACGCCGGGGCGCTCGCCGCGGGAGCGGCCCCGGTGACGCGGGCCCGCACGTCGGTGACCGCGTAGGCCGCGGAGGACACCTCCACCACGACGGCGCCGCCCAGGCTCTCGTCCAGCCGCGTGACCGCACCGCCGAACGCCGCCGCCACGGTCTGCGCGCTGTCCGCGCGGTCCGCCCCGTGGCGCACCAGCACCGGCACCGAGGGGTCGCTCGCCTCGCCGTCGCCGACCCCGGCGATCCCGAAGCCCACCCCGGCCAGCGCGTCGGCGACCGCCGCGGCGGTGCCGGCGGGCGCACCGGTGTTCAGCACCTGCACCGACACGTCCCCCGGGGCCACCAGCAGCTCCGAGCTCGCCGACGGGTCCGTCGTGGCCTCGGGGGCGGGGGTGGCCTGCCCCGCGGTGTCCGTGCGGATGCGCTGCCACAGCTCCTCGGCGGCCGCCGTCCACTGCACGCGCGCCTCGTTCGGCGGGTAGGGCTCGGTGGGGACGGTCACGAAGCGCACGCCGCCGGCGGGCAGGCCCCGCAGGCTCTGCGCCAGGTCCACCAGCTGGCCGACCTCGGCCAGCTCCGGGTCGGTGGTCACCGACTCGGTCGCCGCGTCCAGGAAGGAGTACAGCCGGTCCGGGCGCAGCAGCATCTGCGAACTGGTGATCTCCTGCACGATGGAGGACATCAGCGCCTGCTGGCGCTCGATGCGGGACAGGTCCGAGCCGTCGCCGATGCCGTAGCGCACCCGCGCGTAGGCCAGGGCCGTCTCACCGTCGACCTGGTGGGTGCCGGCCTCCAGGTGCAGGTTGGCCCGCTCGCTGTCGATGTCCTCCGGTGTGCAGATCGTCACCCCGCCCAGGGCGTCGATCATCGAGCGGAAGCCGCTGAAGTCCACGACCGCGTAGTGGTGGACGTAGACGCCGGTGAGCGCCTCCACCGTCTTGATGGTGCAGGCCGCCCCGCCCTCGGAGAACGCCGAGTTGAAGATGTCGAGGTGCGCCTCGATGGTGCTGCCGTCGGCAGCGGTGCAGGCGGGGATCTCCACCATGGAGTCGCGGGGGATGCTCACCAGGGTGGCGCTCTCGCGGTCGCCGGCCAGGTGCACGAGGACCGTGGTGTCCGAGCGGGCCCCCGGGTCGGCCTCCTCACCGCCGTAGGCGGCACCGGTGCCGTCGGCCAGGGCGCGGGTGTCGCTGCCCATCACGAGGATGTTCAGCGGGGAGGTCTCGTCCGCGACGACCCCCTCGTCGGGGCGCTGCCCCAGCAGGCCGCTGACGTCCTGGGCGGTGATGTTGCCCGTCAGCCGCTGGTAGGCGTACACGCCGGCCGCGCCCGCGGCCAGCGCCACGGCGACGAGGGCCACCGCGGCCACGCGCAGCACCCGCCACGCGGTGCGGTGCGCGTGGCTGGCGTGCCGGCCCCGCGCGCGCAGCCCCGCACCGGGCACGTCGGCGCGCGGCGGGGTGGGGCCGGTGGTCGTGGGCACGTGCACAACGGTACGGGGAGCACCGGACCGTCGCGGTCCCGAACGCGTGGCTCACGCGGTGCGTGCGCCACGTCTTCACAGGCGCGTGCCCCGCGGGGGCGCTCAGCCGCCGACGGTCGCGTCGTTGACGGCGAGGTGCTCGGCGACGGCGGGGAAGACGACGGTGAAGCAGAGCAGCACCACGCCCGCCGCGGCGAGCAGGCTCAGGACCAGCCGCACCCACCACGGGCCCGGCAGGGTGCGCCACCACCACCCGTACACGACGTCCCCCTCCCCTCAGCCGACCGCGGCCAGCGACGCCGGCGGCCCGGCGGCGCGGTCCTGCGACGACTCCAGCTGCGCGTACACGATGTACCGCTGGCGCGCGGAGTACATCGGGTGGCACGCCGTCATGGTCAGCCACGCCTCGGTGGGCTGCTCGCCCGGCCGGTCCGGCACCGGCGCGGTGATCTCCACCGCCGTCGGGCTGACGATCCGGTGGCGCCGCACCCGGTACGTGTACCAGCGCTCGGCGGTCGCGACGACGACCGCGTCGCCCTCCTGCAGCTCGGCGACGCGGTTGAAGGGCTTGCCGTAGGTGACGCGGTGCCCGGCGATCGCGAAGTTGCCCACCGCGCCGGGCACCGCGGTGCCGGGGTAGTGCCCGATGCCGTCCTCCAGCTCCTCGGCGCCGATGCCCTCCACGACGGGCACGGCGTAGTCGCTGCCGAAGCGGGGCACGTACACGATCGCGAAGGCGTCGCCGGTGGGCGGGCTCTGGTCGACGTCCGGGACGGCGGGCGCCGCCGACGCGCTCGGGGCCGCCGCGCTCGCGGTGGGGGCCGGGGTGGCGTCCCAGCGCTCCTGCAGGGCGTCGACGGCGGCGGCCTGGGCGCGCTCGCTGGTCAGGTCGGTCCAGTGCAGCTGCCACACCACGAACAGCAGGGTCAGCACGCCCGCGGTCACCAGCAGCTCACCGAGGACGCCGACGGCCCGGCGGATCACGCGTCGACCCGGGCGGCGGTGAAGTCGGTGGGACCGTCGAAGGCGGGCAGCACCAGGGCGTCGGGGTCCTCGTGCGCCTGCACGGACCAGCCCAGCCCGTAGGCGTCCACGTACTGCAGGTACACGTCGACCTGCGGGCTGGCGGCCAGGGCGGCGCGCAGCGCGGCGGGGTCGCCGATCGCGGAGATCGCGTAGGGCGGCGAGTAGGTGCGCCCCTGCAGGACGAGCACGTTGCCCACGCACCGCACGGCGGACGTGGACACCACGCGCTGGTCCACGATCGTCATCGCCTCGGCGCCCCCGGCCCACAGGGCGTTGACGACGGCCTCGACGTCCTGCTGGTGCACGACGAGGTCGTCCGGGCTCGCGGTGGCCGGGCGCACGTGGTCGGGGGCATCGTCGAGCGTGACCGTCAGACCGGGGCCGGTGACCGGCAGCGCACCGGAGGCGATCCCCAGGGCGGGGTCGCTCAGCGGGTCGCTGCCGGCGGAGCCCCCCGCCGCGGCCACGGCACCGCTGAGGGCGTCCACCTCGGCCCGCAGCTCGCCCACCCGGGCGGCGCGCTGGTCGTTGAGCCGGGAGCGCTCGGCGACGAGCGCGCCCAGGTCGGCGGTGTCCGAGCGCAGGTCGGTGCCGCGGGAGGTCAGGGCGCTGGTCGTGAACAGCAGGCCGGCCAGCGCGAACACCCCGGCGACGGCGACGCGTGCACCCACCGAGCGCAGCCGTCGTGCGCGCACGCCGCCCCCTCCCCCGTTCCGCTCACCCGGCGCGCTCACGGCGCGACGGTCAGCGAGGCCTGATCGCACTACGCTAACCGTGCGACCCGTGCGGTCGCGCACCACCCGTCCCGACCCGGAGGTTGACGTGTCCAAGTCGCGCCACGAGCGGAAGCACGACGAGGAGACGGCGGTGGAGGCTGCCGGGGCCACGGGGGACGTCGAGGCGCCCAAGCGCCGGCGTCGCCGCCGCGGCGCGGACGCGGGCGACGACACCGACCGCGCCATCAAGGCGCGCAACCGGCTCACGCCGCGCTGGTGGATCGTGCTCATGATCGCGCTGATGGTCCTCGGCCTGCTGTGGATCGTCGTCTTCTACCTCTCCAGCGCGCAGTACCCGGTGCCCGGCTGGGGCAACTGGAACCTCGTCGCCGGCTTCGGCCTCGTGCTCGTGGGCTTCGCCATGACCACGCGCTGGCGCTGACGACCACGCGCTGACGCGGCTGCGGGCACCGGCCCACCGGGGCGGCTGTGGACAACCCCGGTCGGAGGTGTGGACCGACCGGGGGATGAACGGGGGATGACGACCCCGATGTCCACAGACTTTGTCCACCGCTTCGTCCACAGCCTGTGGACGACTGTGGGAAAGAGCCTGTTCCATCCACAGCGGAACCCACAGCACGTGGACGGTGGCCGTTCGTTCCCACACCTCAGGGACGAGCCTGTGGACGACGGGACGCGCTCCCGGGGCCTCAGAGCACCGTGCGAGCGCCCGCGTAGGCCAGCAGGCACAGCACCACGGCACCCACCGCCGCCACCGCCGCCACCGCCGCCCACTGCACGCCCGCCCCGCGGCGACGGGTGCGCACCAGCAGGGTCGCGACGACCAGGCCCGTCACCAGGCCGCCGAGGTGCGCCTGCCAGGACACGCCGCTGATCACCAGGCCCAGCACGAAGTTGATCGCCACCAGGGCCACCACCTGGCCCGTCTGCCGGCCCAGGTCCCGGTTGACGACGACCAGCGCCCCGAACAACCCGAAGACGGCGCCGGAGGCGCCCACCAGGCTGGTGTTCGCCGTCAGCGGCAGCAGCAGCGCCCCCACCGCGCCGCCCAGCGCCGAGAGGACGTACAGGGCCGCGAAGCGGGCCCGCCCCAGCAGCGGCTCCAGGTAGGTCCCCGTCAACCACAGCGCGTACGTGTTGAACAGCAGGTGCAGCAGCGAGGCGTGCAGGAACGCCGACGTCAGCGGCTGCCACCAGGTGCCGGCGCCGAAGCTGTTGGCGTAGCCGGCGTCGTTGACCAGCGGCAGGTAGTAGTAGACGTCCGCGGGCAGGACGTAGCGCGCGGCGAACATCGCCACGCACACGACCACCACGGCCTTCGTCACGAGGGTGTCGCGGCCGCGGACCGCACCGCCGAAGGTCGTGCGCGGCTGCCGCACCGAGCGGTTGCCCTCCGCGACGCAGTCCACGCACTGCACCCCGACCGCGGCGGGGCGCTGGCACTGCGGGCAGGCGGGCCGGCCGCAGCGCTGGCAGCGCACCCACGACTCGCGGTCGGGGTGCCGGGGGCAGACGGGGACCTCGGTGGACGTCTCGTTCGCGGCGTCGCTCACGGTGCGTCCAACGCTCCGCGAGCCGTCACCGTTCGCGCGTTCCGCGCTCGGCGGAACACCACCGGGTCCGGGCCCGGGGGGTCAGCGCTCGACGTCGACGCCGGTGATGACGACCGCCTCGCGGGGGGCGTCGGCCGGCCCGGTGGGCACGTTGGCGATGGCGTCCACGACGCGGCGGCTCTCGTCGTCGGCGACCTCGCCGAAGATGGTGTGGCGGCCGTTCAGGTGCGGCGTGGTGGCCACGGTGATGAAGAACTGCGAGCCGTTGGTGCCGTGCCCGGCGACCTTGCCGGCGTTGGCCATGGCCAGCAGGTACTTCTTGTCGAAGCGCAGGTCCGGGTGGATCTCGTCGTCGAACTGGTAGCCCGGGCCGCCGCGGCCGTCGCCGCGCGGGTCGCCGCCCTGGATCATGAAGCCGTCGATGATGCGGTGGAAGGTCAGCCCGTCGTAGAACGGCTCGGTCTTCGTCTCGCCGGTGGAGGGGTCCTTCCACTCCTTGGTGCCCTCGGCGAGCCCGACGAAGTTCGCCACCGTCTTCGGGGCGTGGTTCTCGAACAGCTCGATGCGGATGTCGCCGTGGTTGGTGTGCATGGTCGCGCGCATGCGGCTCATCGTCGCACGGGGTCCCCGGGCCACCGCACGCTGGCGCCGACGCCTCCGCTGCGGTGGGATGGGGGTGCTGATCGCCGGCCGGGCACGCACCCGCGCCCCGGGGCGTTGCCACCGGCGAGACGAACGCAGACGGAGGAGGAACGGATGTCCCTGACCAAGAACCGGGCCGGCAAGCTGGTGCAGGTCCGCGAGCAGGGCACGGCCCTCGCGGAGAAGGCCCTGACCGAGAAGGTCGCCCCCGCCGTGGAGAGCGCCAGGACGTGGGCCACCCCGCACGTCGAGACGGCCCGCACGTGGGCCACCCCCCACGTGGAGGTCGCCCGCACGTGGGCCACCCCCCACGTGGAGACCGCCCGCACCTGGGCCACCCCGCACGTGGAGACCGCCCGCACCTGGGCCACCCCCCACGTGGAGACGGCGACGCAGCGGGTGGGCCCCGCCGTGGAGACCGCCCGCGAGAAGCTCGACGAGCTGCTGCCCCGCGTCGTCGACGCCGTGCAGGAGGCCGCCGACACCGCCCGCACGGCGGCCGACGCCGCGCTGACGGCCGCCGCCCCCGCGGTCACGGCGGCCACGACCGCGGCCGGGACCGCCACCGCCGCGGCCGCCAAGAGCGCCAAGGCCACCGCCGCCACCGCGGCCACCGCCGCGGCGGCCAAGGGGACCGCGGCCGCCAAGGGCGCCGCCGACGGCACGAAGGTGGCCCGCGAGCGCAGCGCCGGCGCGCTGGCGGTGCTCAAGGGCGAGGCCACGGTGAAGAAGGCCAAGAAGTCCCGCGGGGGCCGCAAGCTGCTGCTGGTGCTGGGCCTGCTCGGCGCGGGCGCCGCGGCGTTCAGCGCCGTGCGCAGCCGCAAGCAGGAGGACCCGTGGGCCGCCCCGGGCGCCGCCTGGACGCCCGCGGCACCCACCAACAAGCCCACGGCCACCCCGGCGCCCGTCCCGGACGCGCCCGCCGGGGCGGGCACCGGGGCGCCGGTGGCCGACCTGCCCGACGAGCCGCCGTCGAACGCGGTGAAGAACTTCGAGGAGGCCACCGCGCCCGTCGAGGGTGTTCCCGACGCCGACGACACCGAGGGCGGCGAGAAGCTCGCCTGAGCGTCCCCGGCAGCACGAAGGCCCCCACCCGTCGGGTGGGGGCCTTC